>JAJISH010000232.1 GCA_022848825.1 Thermoplasmatota archaeon | reverse complement strand
CGTCATTGTCGAGGAATCAGAGCGGTTGAGGGTTCTGATAGACAACTTCCTCGACCTGATAACCATAGACGTCGAGGGGCTGGAGATGGAAACAGCGACCGTATCCATCGGTCGGATCATCGAGAGCTTGGTTTCTTCCATGACTCCGGAACTGAAGAAGAGGGAGATTCGGATCTCCAAACATCTCCCGTCTGGCTTAGGCCCTGTCAAAGGAGATGAGTCGAGGCTGCACCAGTTGTTCTCCAACCTCCTCAGCAACGCTATCAAGTTCACGCCAGCCGGCGGCTCGGTCGAAATCAGGGGCAGCACGAGCGATGAGGGCATCATTGTCGAAGTGGCAGACACGGGGACAGGAATCTCTCCCAAGGACATACCACACATCATTGATAGATTCTATCAAGCGGACAGTTCATCCACGCGGGTACACAGGGGCGCGGGACTCGGTCTGGCGATATGCAAGGAGATTGTGGAAACCCATAAGGGGCGCCTAGACGTGGAGAGCGAGCCTGGAAGGGGCTCGGTCTTCCGTGTCACACTGCCTCATGGCGAGGAGGATTCGGATGTCTAGGAAGAAGGTGATGGTTGTTGATGACGAGGAGAACGTCCTCGATCTTGTGGGAATGATACTGGAGGTGGAGGGATATGAAGTCTCCAAAGCAAACGACGGCATCGAGTGTCTCGACACGATAGAGGAAGTGAACCCAGACCTGGTTCTGCTGGACGTCAGGATGCCGGGGATGAACGGATGGATAGTATTCGAGAAGCTGAAGGAGAACCCAAGAACCAGGGACATCCCGGTGGCGATGCTCACGGTCATGGCTCATCCAAGAGACAGGGAGAGGGCCCTGAACGAGTTGGGCGTGGACGACTACATAACGAAGCCCTTCGCTCCAGATGACCTCGTCCGGCGCGTTCAGAAGCTCCTTTCGGCATAGGACTTGCAGGCGTCCGATATCTGTGTGCGACAGTACGCCCTTAGAAGCATTAATACCGCCATTGGCATAGCAACCGGCAAGCGTTTCGTAGATCTCAAAGGTCTGAGCCATGTCCAAAGGTAGCGGTATGCGCGGGGTTTTCACCCTCACAATCTCGAAGCAACACGGCGCTTGGTCAATCCTAATCGCCTGCTTCGTGTTGGGCACGTGGGTAGGGGGCAATCTCGACCCCAGAACCGCTCTCCTGTCATGTTCGGTCGTATTCGGTTTTCTGGCGCGCCATTCAGCGGGAGTCTATTTGCGGTTTCCCGAGACGGACACACGGAGGAGGGGAGTGCTGATATGGACAACGTCCTACGCACTGGTCCTTCTGGGCACAGGAGGTCTGCTTGTTTCGGCATACGGACTGTGGTCCCTTCTCCTCTTCGGAGTCCTCCTACTTGCGGTCGGCTTGACATCACTGATGGTAGCGCGCCAGAAGAGGGATTACACAAATAGCGGCGAGCTCATTGGAGTACTGGGCCTGACACTTGTCGCCCCGGTGGCGGAGTATACCGCCCGAGGCATCTTCTCCGTGCAGACCTTTGCAGTGTGGGTGCTCTGCGCTTTGTTCTTCTGCGGGAGCGTCTTCCACGTGCGCTACCTGGTGCGCCGGCGGGCTGCTAGCATGGGACCGCTTCGAGAGCGTCTCAAGGCGGGTCGGCCGTCTGTTGTGTATCATCTCGTTGCCCTTTGCACGGCGGTCGTTCTCGGTCTTGCGGGCATGCTTCCTCCTCTTTCCCCTGTGGCCCTCCTGCCGGGCGCTCTCAGGGCGTGGACTGCGGTGGGGAGGAGGGTGAGGAGACCGTTACCCGTTCGGCGGATTGGTGTGATGGAGGTCCTTTACACGCTCGTCTTCCTGGTTCTGGTCGTCTCGGCGTTCTACATATCGAAGTAGCCTCGGTTCCACCCACGCCTCGACCTTGATCCCCGCATCATCCTCAGGTGCATCACTGAATGCGTGGAGTCGGGGAGCTTCCACGTGCTCGATTTCCTCGAAACTGATCTCGTTCATGATACTCTTCCTTCCACTTGACGCTCAATATGCCCTGCGCCAGGATAGTGACACGAC
>JAJISH010000231.1 GCA_022848825.1 Thermoplasmatota archaeon | reverse complement strand
GCTGAGTCGACTTGCAGAATGAGGACCGACGAAAGCCTTCAATCACTGCTAAGTGGATAGACTTGGTGATGGAGATTCCCGATGGTATGGGGGCCTGGATGATGTCTCGAGCATGGGCGACCAGGACAAGGTGGGAGATCGTGATGCGGCCTACGTCCTCCAGTACTCATAAGCCATCAAGTTTCCAGACTCCCTCCAAATGACCGTGAGCTCGTACTCGCTCTCCGGATTGCACGTGACGGAGAAGAAGTCGCCCGCGGAGAGCGTGCCGCCTCCGTCCAAATCGAAGAACGACAGGTTGCCGAACGTCCCCTCCGCTAACGGGTTCATCTCTGACCGCAAGGTGACGTCCTCATAGAGTATGATCCTGAACTGAAAGAGGGGTTCCGCGTGTGAGACGTATGCAACGGTCACTCTCCATACGTTGCCCGCCGAGGGCTCCGCGTCACCCAGCTGAACGCCCGGTCGATGGTCGTCGGGAGGGACCCCGATTAATCCGCTGACCATGAAGTACAGGACGGCGCTCAATATGATTGGCACGATGATGAGAATCGCCACGACCACCACGATGATTGTCAGGGCCGTCTTATCATCACGCTTCTGGGGCACCCACGGCCCAGGGTAAGGGTAAGTCTGCAAGGCGCACAGAATCGTTCGTATCGACATCCCTCCGAACCTCCGTAGTGTCCATATGAGCGGTAGAATATGGCTTTTTCCCCTCAGGCGCGTCCAGCGTCTTCACAGGGAAAAGAAACTCGGGCCGACGTCATGGCCTACGTCTGCCACTCCACGGTGTCCAGCATCTCCATGTCAGTCCGATGGACGAGCGTGAAAGAATAGCCGCTCTTGGGTTCGCAGGTCAGCTTGAAGTAGTCATCGGACGACAGACGCCAATCTCCATCGTGGTCGATGAACGTGATTCCGGGAGATGAGCCTGTCAACGGCTCCAGCGTGATCGTGTGGGAGTCGTCTTCGTCCAGTATCGCCACATAGTAGTACAGGCTCTTGGTTGGATTGGCCGACTCGACCGTGACCTCCCAAACATTGCCACCGATTGCCCTGGCCTTCGAGAGCCGCGTTTCGGAAACCTCGCCCGAGCCAGGCAGCAGGATGTAGAAGTAGAACATGGCCGCTGAGACCATGATAACGATGACGACGAGGATGCCCACGACCCCCGATGCGGACGCACGGGCTCCAGTCGAGTTCGGACCTCTACGAAATGCTTGTCCGGTCAACCTCGTCAATCGCAACAGTATCCCTCTGAGCTTCGGCATGAGAGTTGACTTGTGGCGATATAACAGTTCTCTTCTGAGTATCACATTCACACACCTCCCGCTCGAGGCCTTATACGCTCCGCCCGCGTGGTCAGGTGCAGTGATAGCATGGAGGTTCTCGATGGAAGCAGCACGACATCCAACCCCTCGTGCCAGTGCAGGGAGCTGTGCCCCGACTGCTCCTCCCCACTCATATCCTCGGGGAACTGCGGGTTCTGCCCGAGCTGCGGGTTCTCGGAGTGCGGCTGACAAGGATTAATAAGAGGGTGCCGATACCCTACTGATTAGGGGGAGGTCATTGTGATTCAGTACACGGACGAGGAGCTACTATCGAAGTGGGAGGAGTTCTTCGATCGGCACGGCTACGAGTCGAAGATAACAGCGATAGCCGACGTCTTCCCTCAGAAGAAGAGCCTGGACGTCACGTTCGAGGATCTGGACAGGTACGATTCCGATTTTGCCATACATTCCCTGAGGAACCCCGCGCGGGCCGTCTCGGCCGGCGAGGAGGCGATCACGAGCGTGGTCCCGCCAACGGACGAGGACGTGTCCATCCACCTGCGGATGAGGGGTCTCCCGCGCGATCGGAGGATTATGATCCGCGACCTGAGGAGCAAGCACGTCGGGCGGTTCATCGCCATCGAGGGGCTGGTCCGGAAAGCGACGGAGGTCCGGCCCATGATAATCGAGGCCATGTTCGAGTGCATGAGGTGCGGGCACAAGTTCATGACCAAGCAGGAGGGGATGGCTTTCCGAGAGCCGTTGGAGTGCCCGCAGAGCTCCGGTGGTTGCGGGAAGAGCTCCAGCTCCACCCGCTTCAATCTCATCCTCGACGAGTCCGAGTTCATCGACACTCAGAAGATCGAGGTCCAGGAGAAGCCCGAGATACTGAGGGGCGGCGCGCAGCCGGAGAGGCTGACCGCGTACTGCGTGGACGACCTTGCCGGGGTCATCACGCCCGGCGACAGGGTGGTACTGAACGGCGAGCTGAAGAGCGTCCAGAGGACGAGGATGCGAACCAAGTCGACCGTGTTCGACATCTTCGTCGACGCCAACAGCGTGGAGTCCGAGCA
This sequence comes from Thermoplasmatota archaeon, assembly GCA_022848825.1. Lineage (GTDB taxonomy): Archaea > Thermoplasmatota > Thermoplasmata > RBG-16-68-12 > JAGMCJ01 > JAGMCJ01. The sequence continues at coordinate 2,201 of JAJISH010000231.1, read as the reverse complement.
GTTGCAGTTCAAGGAGATCGAGGTCACCGATGAGGACGTCGCGAGGATCAAGGACGTCGCATCTGACGAGAGGATAGTCGAGAACATAATCTCCTCGATATCTCCGGTCATATTCGGACTGACGACGGAGAAGGAGGCGCTAGTGCTGCAGCTCTTCGGCGGGGTGGCGAAGGAGATGCCCGACGGCACGAGGATCCGAGGGGACATACACGTACTCCTCGTCGGCGACCCAGGTACAGGGAAGAGCCAGCTGCTGACGTACATGAGCCAGCTCTCCCCGCGGTCCGTCTACACGGCGGGGAAGTCGTCCTCCGCGGCGGGCCTCACGGCAGCAGCAGTCCGCGACGAGTTCGGCGAGGGGCGGTGGACGCTCGAGGCGGGCGCGATGGTCCTGGGCGACGGCGGGCTGGTGTGCATCGATGAGATAGAGAAGATGAACCCGCAGGACAGGGACGCCATACACCTGGGGATGGAGCAGCAGTTCATATCCATCTCCAAGGCGGGGATAACCGCCACGCTCCCGACGCGCTGCGCGGTACTGGCCGCCGCGAACCCGCGTTTCGGCAGGTTCGACGAGCACAAGTTCATCTCGGAGCAGATAGAGCTCTCCCCGACGCTGCTTTCGCGTTTTGACGTCATATTCTCCATACTCGACATCCCGGAGTCCAGAAGGGACATGGATATGGCCGACCATATGTTGAAGGGGCACCTTGTCGGCGAGCTGAGGAAGAGGATGAAGGAGGGCATCCGCACGGACATACCCGACGCCGAGGTGTTCGAGCCCTACTTCGAACCGGAGTTCCTGCGCAAGTACGTGGCCTACGCGAAGCAGATCAGTCCCGTCCTCACGCCCGAGGCGATGGATATCATAAAGGAGAAGTACCTGGAGATAAGGAAGCAGGGCGAGGCGGAGGGCTCGGCCGTTCCCATCACTCCGAGGCAGCTCGAGGCGTTCGTGAGGTTGGCGGAGGCGAGCGCGAGAGCGCGATTGAGCGAGTCCGTGACGGAGGACGACGCCAGGCGGTCGGTCAGGATCGTCGAGTACTGGCTCCGCAAGGTCGCTGGCGAGGCGGGGAGGTTCGACATCGACATAATCGTCACGGGCACGAGCACGTCGCAACGTGAGCATATGGTCGCGCTCAGGGACATAATCCGCGAGCTGTCGGGAGAGGAGGACAGCGCCGACATCTCGGACATCATCTCCATGGCAGAGGAGAAGGGCATACACTCCAGCAGGGTCGAGTCGCTCCTGAAGCGATGGAGTCAAGAAGGAGAAGTCTATTCACCATCCAAGAACAGGTACAAGCTTGTTGGTAGGCGATAGACTGATCTGCGTGCGAACCTACACAAAGGGCGTCGAGCTCCTCCTCGCGGCGTGCGACAGCGATATTCTCGGGAAGACGTTCAAGGAGGGCGAGCTGCAGATAGAGTGCGGCCGCTTCTACGACGGTGAGGAGGTCACCGTCGAGGAGTTCACTGCCCAGCTGCGCCAGTGCACGATAGCCAACCTCGTGGGCAAGAGGACCGTGGAGGCCGCCATCGGCGAGGGGTTCGTGGACGAGGGCTGCGTCATCTGGATAGGCGGCATCCCGCACGCCCAGATGGTGATGATGTGAGTTACTGCGTGGAGTGCGGGAAGGAGGGCGAGACCCACGACAGCCTCTGCGCGGCGTGTTTCGACGAGAGGCACAAGCTCGTGCAGGTCCCGGAGCACGTGGACATCACGCTGTGCGCTCACTGCGGTGCCCACCAGCGCGGTGCGAAGTGGGCCCACGTGGAGAGGCCGGAGGCGATACGGCACGCCCTGGAGGGAGCGGTCGAGGTCGACACCGGCGCGCAGCTGGACGTGCTGGATGTCAAACTCCGAGACGAGGACGAGAGGAACCTCGCCGCTGAGCTCCTGATGGTGCTCAAGGTCGACGATGCCGAGTTCCGGCGGGAGAAGAAGACGCGGGTACGGATCAAGCAGGGCGTCTGCGATGTGTGTTCCAGACAGAAGGGGCACTACTTCGAGGCCGTCATTCAGGTGAGACCGCCCGAGGGCGAGGTCGAGGAGGGGCTTGTGGAGAAGGCGAGCGAGATCGTTCACCAGGAGGTCGAGCGGATGGGGCCTGAGGTGTTCATAAGCAAGGAGGAGAGCCTGCACGGCGGCGCGGACTTCTACCTGGGCAGCAGGCGTGCCGCGAAGACGATTACCAAGC
>JAJISH010000230.1 GCA_022848825.1 Thermoplasmatota archaeon | reverse complement strand
ACGTATCCTCGAGTAGGGCGTACACCTCCAGGAGCGGGAACACGTACAGATGGAACTTCGGCACGGTGCCCAGGAAGTCGGAGAACTCCCTGACCATCACTGTGAGGGTGAATGATACGGTCGATGACCTTGCAGTGCTGGGCAATTCCGTGACTCTGAACTACACGAACGACGACGGAGTGTGGCAATCAGGGTCCGACTCGAACGTGTCCTTCACTTGTTCCAGACCCATCATCTCAGTGGTCAAGACGGTCGATAAGTCAGAGGCACTGCCCGGTGACACACTCGTCTACACGATCTACTACAACAACACGGGCTCTGGAAATGCCGCTCACGTCTGGGTGAACGACACCCTGCCCAACAACGTAACCTACCAAACGTCGAGCGAGCCCTACGAGTCCCAGAACGGCAACACGTACATCTGGCACTTCACCGACATCGCTCCTGGATCCCACACCTTCACGATCACCGTCACAGTCGATCTCAACGTGCCGCCTGGCATTACTCTGGTAAACTGGGCATTCCTGAACTACACGACCCAGAATTCCTACGGCCTGGAAGGGTCATCAGACTCCGCCATGACATACATACCGGAGTTCCAGGATCTGGTGATGCCCCTTCTGACGATATTCCTTGTTTTCATCATCGTAAGAAGAAGGTCGAGGAAAGGAGGTGGCTAGGAGGGCGGCGGGTGCCCTTCCGATGGATAACACCTCGCCTTGACGCCCTTCCTCTCTATGTCGATCTTGCCGTCCTCGACCAACTTCTTGACGTGATAGTTAGCTAGCTGCCTGCTTGTCCCCATCAGCCTCGCGAGGTCGCTTATCGACATGCCCGGGGACTCGTTCACCCGCTCGAGTATGTCCTCCTGGATCGCGTGGAGGCCGTTGTCCGGTATCCTCATCCCGACGGGATAGAAGATCTTCCTGCTCCCCTTCGGCTTGGATACTATCAGCCCCTCCCGCTCGAGGACGTCCAGGTGATACGTCAGCGTCCCGTTGTTCAGCTGCAGGTTCCGCTTAATCGCGGTGTAGTGCTCTCCAGGATGCACCTTGATGTAACCGTAGATCTGACCGCGCAAGAAGTGGTCCAGGATGTCCTTGCGCTTGAGCTTGACGTACAGCGGTATGAGAAGGAACTTGAATAGGCCGAACTTGCCCACCTCGGTGTTGAGGATCCCGCCAACGAAGGCGGCCGCGAGGAGCCCGAGCCCCAGCGGGATAATGATCGGGAACTCCTGAGCGGGAGCCTTGACGGCCACGTGGATTTCGTCGCTGTCCATGTTCCCGTCGTCGTCCTCCACGTGCAGGGTGACAGTGTAGTTGCCCGCCGCCTCGAACGCGTAGGTCACCATCTGACCGGGAAGCTCAACGCTTGCATCGCCCAGCTCGATGACCCACAGGAAACTGGCGGTGTCCCAGAACTTCGGGTCATTGTCCGAGCAGTTGCCAGCGTCGAAGAGGACCGAATCGCCCACATTAGCCTCTCTGAAGCCTCCCGCATCTGCGACGGGTGGGGTCGTGTCCTGCACGAATACGTTGAAATGGTCAACGTCCTCGTTGCCCGCCGGATCTGTCACCATGAGCGTGATTGTGTATCTACCGGGCGTCCAGAAGACGTAGTCGACCGTGATCCCCTCCAACCTCACCGAAGTGCCCTGGTTGTCGAACTCCCACACGAAGCCTCCTTGCTCGTGGAGATTGGGATCATTATCCGTCGAGCCGCTCGCGTCAAGATGAAGGACCACGTCCTCGTCGACATCCCTGTTCCCGCCCGCATTGGCCTCGGGCGGTGTGAGGTCAACAGCAAAGCCCAGCTCCACCCACGTGTTGCCCTCTATCCACCTGAGCGCCTCGGCCTCATGACCCTCCTTGCTGGCGATTACCACGTACGGGTTGTGGGTCATGGTCTCGAGCCGAGTGAGCACTGCTTCCGTGATTATCGCCCTCTCCACGAGCCCGAACTCGTCCGTCACGAAGGTCGTGTTCTCTCCGAGCTCGCTTGAGAATGTCACCTCGGCGCCGGGAACGGGACTGCCGAACTCATCGAATACCTCAGCGGTGACGAACCACTGCACCGTCAGGGTGGAGAGATCGTCCTCGATGGCGACCTTGCCCCACTCGACTGGTGAATTGATGAAACTCGCGTGCGAATCCTCATCGAGAACCACGTCAAGGAAGGCGCTCTCGACCGTTGAATTGGTCACCGTCATCTGCGAACCGATGGTGTGGATGGAGATGCCGTTCAAGGCAACAGTGGATGAGTCGATGACTGCCTCCGAGTTCCGCAGGTATATGCCCCATTCACCCGACTCCATCACGGAAGAATCGGTCATCTCCAGCGAGGAGTTTGCCGAGTATATCCCCGCATAGTGGTTGTTATGGAAGTGCACTTGTTCGAGGACGACAGATGCATGGTTCGCCAGGCGCAAAGCGCGATGCCCATACCCGATCCTCGCATTCCTGATGATGTTCTCATGCTGCGTGAGGAGTATGCCGGCCCAGTCACCGGGATGCTTGACTGTCTCGTTCGATGTGAAGACAATGGCCTCTCCCTCGGAACCGTCAGCTTGAAGGTGACCCTCGATTACGAGGCTCTTGTTCGATTCGACCCGCACCTCAACGCCGGGGTCTATGACCAGCGTTTTACCGAAGTCTAGGTACGCGTTGTCGATGATCACAATCGGGCTTTCATCAAAGGTCCAGTGCGTGTCCACTATCTCCCCCTGAACGTACGTAGGTCCGGCAGAAGCCTCGGGTGAAATAAGAGTTAGGCAGGAAAGAAGCATCACTAGCATCAGAGCAATTGCGGAGCCCAGTCGAGCAGTGCTTTTCGCCTCTTCCCTGCCTTGTGTTTTCAATCGCCTCAGTCCTGTGTAATTATAGCACGTAGCGTCTAATAAGGATGATGGCCGCTACTATGAGCGGTATCCCGAGCGCTATGGGCAGTATCACGTCCCTGATAGGCGGCCAGGGCGGCGCGATCATGCCTCCCTGGTTGTCGACGACCACGTCGACGCTGACCACGTCGGAATACAACTCGCCATCATAGGCGCGTGCGTGCACCGTGTGGTTTCCATTGTCGTACTTGGTCGTGTCCCAGAGATACGCCCATGTGGACCAGCTTCCGTCGCCGGATGTGTCCGTGGCGTTCTGCCACTCACCGTCGTCTATCTTCACCTGGACGAGGTCAACCTCGTCCCCCGGGTCAGGGTCGCTGGCGTAGCCGTACACGAGGTACTCCCCGTCCACGGTCTCGTTCTCGACCGGATGGACGATTTCCAACTCGGGTGCGTTGTTGAGGTTGTCAACGCCCACTTCCACGCAGTCAAGCTCGGAGTGGTGCTCTCCGTCATATGCGCGGGCGCAGACAGTGTGGTTCCCGTTCTCGTACTCGCCAGTGTTCCACTCGTAGGCCCAGTGTGACCAGCTGCCGTCTCCAGAGACGTCTGTGGCGTCCTCCCACTCGTCCTCGTCTATCTTGACCTGGACGAGCTCCACGCCCCCGTCATCCTCAGCGATCCCGTTGACCAGAACGATGCCGCTGAGCAGCGCACCGTCATCCGGATGGAGTATCTCGACCTCTGGCGGGTCGTTCACATTGTCCGTGCACGCGATCACGGTGGCATTGTCGGACCAGAGCTCGCCGTCGTAGGACCTTGCGAGGATCCTGTAGCAGTCGTCATCCCACTCGGGGGTGATCCACTCGTACGCCCACTGGTACCAGCTGTCGTCCGGCGAGACGTCCTTTGCCAAGTGCCACTCGCCGTCGCCGATCTTCACCTGAACCTTGGTTATGCGGTCCCCTTCATCGTTGTCCCACGCCTTCCCGTGGATGAGATAGAACCCGCTCACTTCCTCGTTGTGCTCGGGATGGATGATCGAGACCTCGGGTTTGCTGTTATCGTTCTCCACGATGACCTCTCGGACGTCCACTTCGGACCAGCCGCACTCGGAACCGGCCTTTGCCCTGACCCAGTGCTCCCCGTTCTCGTAGTCACGGGTGTTCCAGTGGAATGCCCATGTCCGGTAGTCGGGGCCCCAGGACGTATCGGTCGCCTCGTGCCAATCGCCCTCATCGATCCTCACCAGGACGTGAGAGACGCCGTACCCGGGGTTCGGGTCATTGGCCGTTCCGTGGATGAGCACAATGCCGCTGAGAACGTCCCCGTTCTCGGGATGCACTATCTGGACGGTCGGTGCCTCGCAGCCACCGTTCTCAACGATGACCTTGATCCAGTCTAGCTCGGACCAGTGAACGCCGTCAGAGCCCTTGGCATGGATCCAGTGTATTCCGTCCTCCCACTGTGTGGTATCCCACTCCCACTTCCAGTACTCGAAGCCTTCCTCCATTCCCATCCAGGTGGCCTCGTGCCAGTCGCCGGTCTCGTCTATCATCACGAGGACCTCGAGCAGTTCGTTGTCATCGAAGCACTTGATCCAGACGTCCACCCAGCCGCTGACGACCTCCTCCCAATCGGGCTCGACTATCTCGCACGTCGGCGGGTCGTTGACATTGTCCACGTAGACGTGTATGTCCACGTACTCAGAGTAGTCCTCACCGTCGAACGCTCTGGCGACGACCGCGTGCCATCCGTCCTCGAACTCCATCGTGTCCCACTCGTACTCCCAGGTGTGCCAATCACCGTCGGGCGAGACGTCCGTGGCGTTGAACCACTCCTCTGTCCCGTCGAACGCGACCTGCACGAGCTCGACCTGGTCGCCCTCATCAGGGTCCCCAGAGTGGCCCCACACGGTCACTGTCCCGCTGACCTCGGACCAGTCAGGCGGGTGCTCGATGTTCACCCAGGGCGGGGTGTTCGGCTCCTCGTTCATTATGTAGAGATGTATGTCCGTCAGCTCGGAGTAGTCTTCACCATCAAAGGCCCTGACCACGAAGTAGTGCCACCCGTCCTCGAAGGTCGTCGTGTCCCAGATGTACTCCCAGGTCCACCAGTCGCCCTCGTTGGATGTGTCCGTGCAGTTGAGCCAGTCTTCCGTGTTGTCGAAGGCGATCTGCACAAGCTCGACCACATCGCCCTCGTCCGGATCGGAAGCGTGACCCCATATCTCGACGGTCCCCCAGACCTCGCTGTAGTCCGGCGGGTGCTCCACCCAGACGTGCGGCGGGGAGTTCTCGTTCTGCACGATGAAGCCGAGGTCCTCGTAGCCGTAGAACTCTCCGTCATACGCCCTCGCGACTATGTAGTGCTCTCCATCAGGAACGAGGGTGCTGTCCCATTCGTATTCCCAGTGGAACCAGTTCCCTGACAGGTCGTTCGCGAGCACCCAGTCGTCGGGGCTGTCGATGGAGACTTCCACCGAGAAGACCTCGACATCGTCCTCGGACAGGCCCGTGAATGTGACAACCCCGCTGACCGTCTGCCCAGGGTCAGGGTAGGTTATCACGACCACCGGTGGCTCGTTGGCCAACGCGATGGTGAGTGCACCCATCCCCACGACAAGTGCCAGAAACAGTGTCAAAACGATCTTGATGCTATGCCCATTACGTCCAAACCCACTTGAGTCCATTCTAACTCACCAGGATTTCAGACGTGAGGAGGATATAAGTTAAGATTTGAACGGTTTTTTCCTCGTATTAAAGGATTCCTCACTGCCCGCGGTGCATCCTCTCCATCCATTCCGGTTCAGTAACGTCCTTCGCGCTGTCGTGATGTTTGGTGTATGGCTTTATGTCCAGCACTGGAGAACCGTCAAGGGCGTCCAGGCCTTTCACCCTGAGGACGTTGCC
>JAJISH010000023.1 GCA_022848825.1 Thermoplasmatota archaeon | reverse complement strand
CGAGCGAGTTCGGCATCAGCCACACAATCGACCGCGATCTGTCCAAACTCTCCGGCGGGGAGCTTCAGCGCGTGGCCATAGCGGCAACCTTCCTCAAGGACGCCGACATCTACTTCTTCGACGAGCCGTCCTCCTACTTGGACATACATCAGAGACTTAAGGTCGCGGAGTCCATTCAGGCCCTGTCGCGGACGAAGCAGGTCGTCGTCATAGAGCACGACCTCGCCGTACTGGACTTCCTTGCCGACAGTGTCCACCTGATGTTCGGCGAGAAGGGGGCATTCGGCGTCGTCGCGCAGCCGCGGGGCGTTCGCGGCGCCATCAACACCTATCTCCGAGGCTTCCTGAAGGAGGAGAACATAAGGTTCCGGGAGAGGGAGATCAGGTTCGAGGCCCACGCACCCAGGAAGGAGTGGGGCGGGCAGCCGCTGGTCCTGTTCGAGCCACTCTACAAGAGGTTCAAGGGGTTCACGCTCAAGACGAGCGAGGGCGTCATCCGACAGGGAGAGGTTGTCGGGGTCGTCGGACCAAACGCCACGGGCAAGACCACGTTCGTGAAGATGCTGGCGGGAGTCCTGAACCCCACGAAGGGCAACGTCGAGGCAGACCTCAAGGTGAGTTACAAGCCCCAGTACATCGAGCCGAAGTTCAAGGGCACCGTCCGCGAGGCCTTCCTCAATGAGGCGGGAGAGGAGTTCGAGACGAGCCACTTCACGACCGAGATCGCAGGGCCGCTGAATCTGGAATCGCTCATGGAACGGGCCATCCCGACGCTCTCTGGAGGGGAACTCCAGAGCGTCGCCATCGGCCTATGCCTCGCAAGGGAAGCGGACATCTACCTCATCGACGAGCCATCTGCATACCTCGACTCGAACCAGAGGATGGAGGCCGCCAGGGCCATAAGGAGGGCGATGGAGAGCAAGGGAATGAGCGGGATGATCGTGGACCACGACATCTACTTCATCGACCTCGTCTCCGACGCGCTCATGGTCTTCCACGGCGAACCCTCCAAGAAGGGGATCGGCGAGGGGCCGTTCGGGATGCGCGAAGGCATGAACAAGTTCCTCAAGGAGGTCGCGATCACGTTCAGGCGGGACAACGAGACGAACAGACCCCGGATCAACAACCCCGACTCCCGCCTGGACCGCGAGCAGAAGGCGGCGGGCGAGTACTACTACACCTGAGCGGGGCGCTTCCTTGTCCAGATGAAGTAGACGATTATGACCGCCAGAATCGTGACCAGCGCGATGATGTCCAGATACTCGAAGAACCCTTCCAGGGTGTCCAGCTGGCTGCTGAGGAAGTAGCCCGTGAGCGTCAGCACGGTGTTCCATACAAGGGCTCCTAAGAACGTCGAGATCACGAAGTTGCGCAGGTCCATCTTCGCGATTCCGGCGGGGAAGGAGATGAACGACCTCGTCCCCGGTAGGCAGTGCCCGATGAAGATGGAGGCCCTGCCGTACTTCTCGAACCACCGCTCGGTCCGCTCGAGGTGCTCTTCGGTCAGCCTGAAGTACTTGCCGAACCTGTGCACGAAGCCCCGGCCGAAGTAGTCTCCGATGAAGTACGCGACCGTGGAGCCCAACGTCGCACCGACGGTCGCAACGACGATGACCGCCCAGACCTCGAACCGACCCTGATAGGCCAGGGAGCCCGCTAGGGGGAGGATTGCCTCGCTCGGGATGGGTGTGATAATCCCCTCTATGAACATCGCAAGGAATATCCCTGGGTAACCAAGGACAAGAACCAGGTCCCTCACGTAACCCACGATATCTGCTACAATCGAGGACATGTGGCTGTCACTATGAATCGTAATCCGTAGTTAATGCTTTGCTCCCACGTATCTTCCGGACGGCTTGCCTATCACAGCCCCGTCTCGCACGATCTGCTCGCCCCGGAAGATGGTCG
>JAJISH010000229.1 GCA_022848825.1 Thermoplasmatota archaeon | reverse complement strand
GTCGTTGATGGCAATCGAGTCCTCATATCCAGCCTGAACTGGAACCACAACTCCTTCACGAGGAACAGGGAAGCCGGTCTGATACTGAAGAACGAGCAGATAGCGGTCTACTTCGAGCGCATCTTCATGCATGACTGGAAGGACGATATCACAGCTCCAGTGGCCAGAATCGACGGACCCGCGACCGCTAAAGCGGGGGAATCCGTCATTCTCAGCGCTCTGAATTCCTATGATGACAGCGGAATAGTCCGTTTCTCGTGGGACACGGACTCGGACGGCCTCGAGGATGCGAGCGGCACGGTGATCGACATCTCCTTCCCCAGAGCGGGGACGTTCACTATATCGCTCGAGGTGGAGGACGAGTGGGGAAACACTGACTCTGCATCCATAGAGCTTGTGGTCAAGGATGACGGCGAGTCACTGGGTCTGGGAATTGCGGTTGCGGCGATCGTGATTCCGGCGGTCTCGCTCCCAGTTCTTCTTTATCACTTCAGGAAAAGGCGCACAAAAGATATATAAGGACGCTGCAAATCAAATCCCGTGGGAAACGGAAAGGCGTTCTCTGCAAGCGAACTCGAGAAATATGGATACTGCCCGCTCAGTTGGTGGTTGAGCAAGAATGAGGTGGACGAGGAAGACCTCTCAGAAGGAGAGAGGAAGCATGCCGAGATAGCCTCGGAAATCACCAAGATAAGTAAGTGGGAAGGTCATGCCAAGGAGTCTGAGACAGCCGTTCTCTACTTCGCCATAGCCGCCACTCTCATTTCCGTTCTCGGAGTGACGATTCTGCAGAGAGAGCAGATAGTCGGCGAGATCCTCAGTGCCATCTCGCTGATCTGGTTGCTGGCTTCTTCCTACTTCCTCTACAAGGCGGAGACACTCTCGACTCCCCTGGACCGTCTGATATCAGAGAGAGTCGTCCTGAGCTTCGCGATGATAGCAACGGTAATAGCCATTTTCTCTGTCTCACTCGTCGTTTTTGAGAGCGTACTCCTCAGTCAGGTGCTGCAGGTGATTGCCCTCAGCTGGCTGGTTGGCGCAGCCTACTTCCTCTACAGGTCGCTGAAGCACTTGCAGGTGGCCAAGGCGAAGCGGGAGTCGTACGACGTGAGAGACGGAAAGATAGCGTTCATAGACGACGAGCGGATCAGGCCGATGATGTTCGTGTCCGAGAAGCACGGGCTCAGGGGGAGACCCGACTACGTCGTCCTCGAAGAGGAGTTCCATATCCCCGTGGAGATCAAGACGGGGAGGACGCCCCGGGGCCCGCTATTCTCGCACATCCTACAGACCGCCGCTTATTGTGTTCTTCTTGAGGAAGAATATGGCGATCCTCCTCCATATGGCATTCTGAAGTACGGAGAGGTCGAGCACGAGATCGATTACACTCCTGACCTCAAGGAGCTCGTTCTGAGCAAGCTGGAGGAAATGCGGAAGGCCAGAAGAACCGGTGTCGTTCACAGGAACCACGGCAGACGGATGAAGTGCGTCCACTGCTCTCGAAGGAGCGTCTGCCCCGAGAAGTTGGCCTAGTCCTTCTCCTTCCCGGACCTGTCACGCTGCCCGTCCATCCTGTCGACCGCTTCCCTGATCTCGGCGACCTCCTCCCTCATCCTGAGCATCTCCTCCTCGAAGGGCGTGAACGCTTGCACGGAGAAGATCCGATGACTGATGAAGACGCCGACGAACATCGCTCCAATGATGGCCAGTATCGCGATCACCACAAGGACGACGAGAAAGAGGAAGAAGTTGGCGATTATGTCTCCGAATGTTATGGCCCCTGTCATCTGAGCCGCTAGCACGACCGTCAAGATGATCACTATTGACAGCCAGAGCAACGTCCACTTGCTGATCTTCATGCTCATCGCCTCCTGAGGAACAATCGCTGTCTGAAGGGGACATCCTCTTGTCTCTCGAAGCTCCAGTCTCCGTCCTCATCCTCCGAGGTTATCCAGAATACTGTTGACACATCTTCCTGGTCCACCCGGAGGGTGCAGTTGAACCACCATTCGTCCTCTTCCACATGCGCCCGGACCTCAATGCGCATTTCCGTCGTCTGGTCCAGCGGCACTATCTGTTTCGTGACGTAGCTCTCATCTTCCAGCACGGTTCTGTTGTACGTCTCGTTGTCTATGCCCATGACGATTATCGAGACCTGTGTGTACTTGTTGTCCGAGAGCGCGCCCTTGATGTAGATCTGAACATCGCTATCGCTTGCATCGACCAGCATCATGGGAATCGTGGCTATGTCGGACTCTCGGTGCCCCAGAAGAGTCGGCGTGATTATGTTCAGCATCAGCAGTGCGAGCAGGACCAAGACCATTGCTGTCTCCTTCAACATCCAACTCCTCAATCAGCATTCAGTACATAAATCTTAGTCGAGCTACGGCAAAAAGAGAAAAAAAAAGGGGGGGAGGTAAGCGTGAAGTGATAGGGCTGGTCCTGCTCCCTGCAGTTCGATCCCATCCCTGGTGACGTTGACAAGGCTAGCGTGTGAGGTATTCCTTCCGGATATCTTTGATCTCGTTTATCGACTTCTCTGCTTCTTCAATCTTCTTGAGCTTCTCAATCACCAGCTCGACCCTTGCATAGGTAAGGTCTCTAATGGCGACCCGTATGGCTTCCGACTTCGATGGGAAGTCATCGGCTTCCACTAGGAATTCCAGTGCATCCACGTATCGTCTGGGAATTCTTATGGTGACCTTCTCTGTATCCTTTTTCACAGTATCTCCCGGTTTTGCTGAGATGCCCATTTGACACTCTTTGACTTACGGTTGTCCGACAAGGCATCATATTGGTACTATTTAAACATATTCGATTCTGAGGTCGACGGACATGAGAACGGAGGACTGCGAATCTTTTATATTCTGGATGGATATGCACCAGTCGCATGACCCCCAAAGACACTATCTTTATGCTTGCTGGCCCCGTCAAGATGCATCCGAAAGTCCTTCAGGCGATGACGGCTCCTTACGTCGCACACAGGGGAGCGGGATTCACGGAAGTGATAGGAGAGATTAGGGATCTGAGCAAGTACTTGTTCCAGACGGACAAACACGTCTGTGTCCTCTCAGGTTCGGGAACGGCGGGACTAGATGCGGCCATCAGCAGCCTCTTCCGAAGGGATGACAAGATCCTGAACCTCGCAAATGGGAAGTTCGGAGAGA
>JAJISH010000228.1 GCA_022848825.1 Thermoplasmatota archaeon | reverse complement strand
AGAACCGATTCTGTAAGTCGCTGGCTCCCCCCTCATAATACTCAACCAACTCACTTCTCAAGTGCGCAATGTCCTTATCATTCCCTCCCTACTTAATTGTTGTCCTACTCACCACGCGGACGGACCCAGTGCCCGCCTTTTGCCTGTATGGCTAGCAACCTTTAAATAGAGCCAACCGGATGAGGATATGCACTTGAGAATGAAGCGAGGTCTTAGAATCGAGACCTTGTGTGCTTTCAAGGGGGGATAAGATGAAGAAATCCTTGACCAAAGGAATGTTGAGCAAGAAGAGGATAGTCGCAATAGTTCTGGCGCTTTCATTCGTTTTCGGAACCGCAACCTTAACTCTGGTTCAGGCCGCTACGATTGAGAAGTCCTCGTGGCAGACGATATACGAAGATGACGGCCTCAAGGTCGACCTTCAGATCCACAACTTCAACTACAATCCGAACCCAGACTTCACGATATTCCACGCCATATTGAAGATCCAGAACAACGACATGGAAGACATCTTCCTCAAGAGCATGTACATCGAGTCTTGGAAGGACCCCAAGGGTACGCCGTTCAATCTGCAGTACGCGAATGGAACAAGAACTGACGTTCTTGTGCCAGCTGGAGAAACCGTCGTAACAAGGCTCAATCTGAAGGCCTATCACCACAGTGAATTGATTCATGATCACGACGTCTACTCTTACTACTCGATAAACTGGGTCCATGGGTTGAACGAGTACACCAAGTTCGGAATGCATGTAGTGGACGCGGATTGGTGGTGGCAAGAGCTATACCCGTAGGACCGGTTTGGTCCCTCTAAGTCCAGCTCTGAATGCAACAATTGCGAAGAGCCCCACTGCTATTTTGGAAAGGCTCCCTGTGAAGAGAATGAACACAGTGTTCACCTTGTAATCTGGCAAGAGATACTCGTGGAGGGTCACGAGGGCGAAGGCGGAACACACAAGGAAGAGAGCGCCCATCGAAATCAGAGGAACGGAACCTCTCCACACTCTCGAGGACTCCCTGCCATCCTCCTCGTCCAGTCGCGATTCCAATCTCAAGAATCGCCTCTTCTGCAAGAACGCGAACACGAGCGTTGCCTCGAGGAGTATGACCGCGAGGAGGGTCATTGCCAGATACATGTCGTAGGAAGTCTTCTCCGTGTACCACGTGTAGGTGGAGTTCAGTCCCAGATGCAGGGACACGGCAAGCATGACAAAGACAGCTCCCCAGAAGATGGAGTAGACAATCGGAAAGAAGGACCTTCGTGACACCACTGCCGAAATCCAGCTGTTCCCTTTTAAGTGTTGTGAACGGAGCCAGTAAAACGTTTAAGTAGGGAAACCAATTCCTGTGCTGGTGGAAAGGTGGAGGAAGAGAAGACGCCCATAGCGGTAAAAATACTCGCGGTCCTCGTGATCACGTTCTCGATCTTCATGATTCTTCTCAACGGATTTCTTGCATGGGTGTTCTCCGGGCCCCTATTCCTCTCCTTCACGGCGATAGCGATCATCGTGGTCGTTCTCCTCGCATCCGGCATAGTGGAGCTCATCAGCGGAATCGGCCTATTCAGGCGCAAGAAATGGGCCTGGTCCTGGACTCTGTACTCCATGCTGGTCGCTCTTCTCATGTTCCTCGCGCTCATAATCAACATCGCCCTCGTCGGAGAAATCATCGGTGGTCTCGCGACGGCAGCCCTCACCGCTACGATTGCGACCGTTCTGCTAATCGGTCCGATCCTCATTCACATCTTCGTCATAGCTTTTCTTCTGACGGACGAGATAAAATCCGTGTTCGTCAAGGATCAAGAGACCTCTACGTAGAGGTGCA
>JAJISH010000227.1 GCA_022848825.1 Thermoplasmatota archaeon | reverse complement strand
TCAAACGCTGGTTGATCCTCAGAACGTCGACGAGCTTGTGCGTGAGGTCGTCCTCGGACCTGTCCCCGCTCTCGAGCGTAATGGACGGTCGCACTGTCACTGGCGGGACAAGCAGGGCCGTGAGGATCATCCATTCGGGCCTTGCGACATTCGGGTTGATCCCCATTGAAGGCAGGTCATCATCCCTGATTCTCTCCAGACGCTCCCTCACCTCCTTTGGTGTGAGCTTGTGGCCGTCTTCTCTGAAGGTGGTCGGCTTGTCCAAAGTGATCTTGGATTGCTCGGTATCGCAATGGGGGCAGATCTGTCGCTTCGCCGCGTCGCGAGCCGTCTCCTTCGCCATTATCGTCTTGTCGAGCTTCGTCCCGCCGATCTTATCCAGGGCTTCCATCTCCTTCTCGTACGCTCTGATTTCCTCGTCCCTAAGGAGCAACCGTCCGCATTTCCTGCAGGTCGCCTGGAGGAGCTTCTTGATCTCCTTCACGTATCCGACGTGGATGACTGGCATAGCTAGGTCGATGTGCCCAAAGTGACCTGGGCAATCGTCGACCTTGCCGCCGCACGTCTTGCACCTAAGTCCTGGCTCTATGACCCCCAGATGCGAGTCCATGAGGCCCATATCTATCGGAAAACCATCGTCATCGTAGGTGTCAGCTGTGATGACTTTCGTCGCGGACATCTTCCTGATCTCATCGGGCGAGAGCAGAGCGAACTTGATTGATTTTATCCTCTTGGAGACTCCCCGCAGCATTTGATCACCTCAGGTCCTCGAGCTGTAGTCGCATTGCCACACTCAATGAGAGAAGCTCGTCTAGGAGAAGCTTGAACGCGTACGATGTCTGGACGGGATAGATTCTTGTGTTGTTGCCACACACGGGACAGCTCAAGTTCCCCTTGCGGTCCTTGATGGCGAAATGACCGCAAGTCGGCTCGCCGCAGACGTATTGAAGTGTTCCATCAGACTCGTCGAGAAGCCTGTCCTTGATCACCATGGCCACGCCGTGTCCAATCAGGCAGTCTCTCTCCATCTCTCCGAACCTCAGGCCGCCCTGCCTGGACCTTCCCTCTGTGGGCTGTCTCGTCAGAATCTGGACGGGTCCTCGAGACCGGACGTGAAGCTTTCCAGAGACCATATGGTGCAACTTCTGATAGTAGATGACGCCCATGAAGATCTCAGCCTCAATCATCTGGCCGGTCCTTCCATCGTACATGACTTCCTTGCCGTTGTTCTTGAACCCTGCGTCCGTCAGCGCCGTGCGCAACGCCTCTTCCCTCTCCCCGCTAAAGGGAGTGCCATCAATCATCCGACCCTGCATCGCGCCAACCTTCCCGCCAATCGTCTCCAGAACGTGGGCGACGGTCATTCGGGAAGGAATCGCGTGAGGATTGATTATGAGATCCGGAACGATTCCCTCTTCGCTGAAGGGCATGTCCTCCTGAGCGGCGATGAGACCTATCACGCCCTTCTGACCGTGTCTCGAGGCGAACTTGTCACCAAGCTCGGGAACCCTGAGGTCTCTGACCTTAACCTTGGCGAGTTTGCTTCCGTTCTCGGACTCTGTCAGCATGACGCTGTCAACCCAACCACTCTCGCCATGCCGGACCGTGATGCTCGTCTCTCTCCTCTTCTGAGGTGTCAGGAAATCCGTATCCTCCTCAAGGAACCTAGGAGGCGATGTCTTTCCGATCAGGACGTCCCCTCCATCCACTGCGACCTCTGGAGTTATCAACCCGTCATCGGGGGTCAGGCTGCTGTAGGACGTGTCAGCTCTGGCTCCCCTCACGTCAGGAGAGGGGATCTCGAAGTGGTCCTCCTGACCGCCTGGATACCTCCTCTCTTCCGCCTTGTACGTTCGTAGAAAGGTGGACCTGCCCAGGCCCCTCTCGATGCTGGCCTTGTTCATCACGATCGCGTCATGGATATTGTACCCGTAGTGGGACATCACCGCGACCACGAGGTTCTGACCAGCGGGTCTTTCCTTGAACTTGACGTACTCCATCCCCTTGGTCTCGACAATCGCGGCCTGGGGGTAGTGAAGCAGATGACCTCTCGTGTCAGGTCTGATCCTGTAGTTCGCAGCAGGAAGGCCGAGCGACTGCTTGGCCATCCCCGATCCCATTGTCACTCTGGGAGTGGAGTTGTGCTCGGGATATGGTACCAGCCCGCTCGCAACGCCGAGGATGACAAGCGGGTCGACTTCCAAGTGCGTGTGCTCCTTAGTCAGAAGGGAGGGCATATCGAAGGACTTGTTGCAGTGAACGCACGTTAGCCTGGCGAAATCATCGGGCTCACCCATATTGGTCCACTCAACGTCGTTCCTCGAGAGTGGTCTGTTGCAGTGCTCACAGCGCGACGGCGTGTCGTAGGCGTACACTGCGACGTACGTATCCTCTTCCTCCTCAGCGTCGATCCAATCCAGCATACCGTCCTGGGGAAGGTCTGTCGCGTTTCGCTTGCCCGCACGGATGTCGTCGATATGGGCCTTCGTCAGAACGGGCCTGCCATCCTTGACCACGAGCAACGGACGCCTCACCCTTCCCTCATCGCAGTTGATTACAATCTCGTTCATGTT
The DNA here is from genome assembly GCA_022848825.1 of Thermoplasmatota archaeon. Taxonomy (GTDB): domain Archaea; phylum Thermoplasmatota; class Thermoplasmata; order RBG-16-68-12; family JAGMCJ01; genus JAGMCJ01. The sequence goes on along the minus strand of JAJISH010000227.1, from coordinate 7,007 downwards.
CGCATCGAAGCGGGCGTTCACCTCAGTGGACAGAAGACCGTTCCGTCTCCTTTCCCGGACGCCTTCAATCAACCGCGCAGGGTCATCGTGCAGACCCACCAGGTCACCGTTCACGTAGACCCTGGTCATCGTCGTTCGCTGGCCTTTGATCTGCTTCGTTCCGAGGTCGGCCAGAAGCAGCTTGACTTCATCTTCGGAGAAGCCCTCCGACACGTCGACGATGAGCGCGCAGTTTTTCACGAGACCGCAGTTCTGGCCTTCCGGCGTCTCGTTCGGGCAAAGCCGCCCCCATTGTGTTGGATGCAGGTCACGGGCTTCGAAGTGGGGCTGGCTGCGTGTGAGCGGTGAGGTGACCCTCCTCAAATGAGACATCGCGCTCATGTTGGATGTCCTATCGAGAAGCTGTGACACGCCCGCCCTTCCGCCAACCCAGTTCCCAGTTGCGAGGGCATGGAGAAGCCTCTGCGTGAGAAGATCGGGCCTGATGGCAGAGGATATCTTCAGCTCCTTCCTCCGTGAATAGCTCCTCTCGAGCTGATACTTCAAATCCTTCATGAGGTTGGCAAATGCGACTCGGAAGAGGTCCTCCATGAGATCGCCAGCCAGTTTCAACCTCTTGTTAGCGTAGTGGTCCTTGTCGTCCTCCAGCCTCTTGCCAAGGGACAGCTCAAGAACCGTCCTCGCTATCCTTCCGAGGAATATGGCCTTCTTCAACCTGTCGTCCGAGCTGTCACCGAGATGCGGGAGCAGAGAACGGTCCAGTATGCTCGAAACCTTCTTTTCCCGGTACTCCTTCGCCTGTCCCGTCGCGAATTTCTTCTCGAGCCACAGGAGCGCATCTTCCTTCGTGAATATCCCGTTCGGAGGATAGAGCTTCTTGTTCTGGCATTCCTCGATGTTCGCGTAGATGACATTGGACATCTCCTCTTCGGAGACTATCGCTGAGAAAATCTCTCCATCTGTATCCATCCCGAGAGCCTTGAGTAGGATTATGAGCGGGATGTGTCCCGACGCTGTGGGGACGGCTACGACGAGCATGCCGTCCTTCTTCTTCTCCATCAGCGTGAGAGCCCGGTATCCTTCCTTCTGGGAGAATACCTTTGCGACTTCGGCGGTCCTGCCGTATCGTTTACTCCTTTCGACGAGCACCCGATTCGGCGCCAGGTCCTCGAGCGAGATCAGAACCCTTTCCGTCCCACCAATGATGAAGTAGCCGCCCGGGTCATGTGGATCCTCTTTCATCTCGGCGAGCCGGTCCAGGTACTCCTCCTGCGTGAGCTCCCCGTCCACTTCCAGGTTCTCCTTATGGAGGTGGCACTTCTTTGATTTCACCATGATGGGGAGGTTGCCGATGGGCACCCGCTCGGGTTCCTGCTCGATGTCGTTTATGATCTTTGTGAACCAAAGGTGGATAGGGGCCTGATAGTTCAGGTTCCTCAGTCTGGCTTCCATCGGAGTAAGCTCGTCCGTCGCCCCGTTCGCCTCTCTGACTATCGGAGTATCGATCTCGATTGTGGACTTGGCATCTGAGAGTATCCTTGCCTTCTCGTCTCTTGGCCTTCCGATCCGGATTTCGATAACGTCTCCGTCCGTTCTGTCCTCGTCAAGCTTCACTATCCCTCTCCGCTCGTCATCCACAGAGGTCCGCAGATTGTCGACAATCTGCTGCATCCTGCTGTTCGGATTATCAAGCGTGGGGAGGAAGTCATTGAAGCTAGCTATATGGTGGTTGACGATACTCCGCTCTCTGAAGAAAGCTCCTACCAACTCTCGCATTAAATCACCTTCCTACTACGAGTCTGTACGCCACCGAGACTCCAGATGTCTCGCTTAACCTCACTATCTTGATGACACGACCCTCCTCGATCGGTCCATGTTTCCTTTCAAGGAGCTGTACACACGGGTCGTTTCTCCGTATCCTTGGGAACTGATCTTTGTGAACTTTGAGGCCCTCGAGGATCGTTCCTTCATCCTTCTCGGAAACCAGATGATGCTCGGGTACCAACCTGTGCTCCATAACATTGAACTTCAACCTCGTCCACCCCAGTCTTTCTCTACCATACGCGTAGATGCCGCCGAGCCCCCTCAGACGGGCCCGCGGGGATTTTCGAAGCCCTCGGGATGAAGGCTTTTTCGAACCCCGGACCACCTGGTTTCTTTTCGACCGTTTCTGATGGATTATGCTGGCTTTCCGATACGGGTCAACTAAAAGCCAGATGCTCTTTCTAGGGACGTGATGACGGTCATATGCGTCCGACCTAGCTGAGCTACGGGCCCAGGGCTCATCTGAGGTCTCGGCATGATTCCATGCGAGATTACCATCCTTATATTAAAAGCTTGCGCTGATTTCGGTGCCGTCGTATGTTCCGGGCCGCCGATCCTCTTTAAATGTCGGAGAAAATATATTTGTCAGTGGAAAAAATTGTGTTTGAATGATAACTATTAATATCCCCTTTCCTCGCCTTCAAACAAGTTTCATTCTCCAACACACCTCAGAAAGGGCACATTTAAGTCTGACCTCTCGTATGTCCTCTGAAATCCTCGGAAATCACCAAGGTGAAATGATGCCAGACAATCGATGCTCGTCATGCGGTGTCGTGATGAAGAGAAAGGGAGCCGCGGTCTTCAAGTGTCCCGTCTGCGGAGAGGGGGCCATAGGTCGATGCGCTCAATGCAGAGACCAGAGTGTCCCTTACAGATGCGAAGCCTGCGGTTTCGAGGGGCCTTAGGGGTTTGACATGGGAGAAGTTGCCATTACATACAGGCTCATGCCAAGCGGGTTGGAAGTGGATCTGAATAGCGTCAAGGAAAAAGCGATGGAAATCCTGGGGGAGCGGAGATTCCATTCATCTGAGGTGAAGCCAATCGCCTTCGGACTGAACGCCCTCGAGGTAACTGCAATCGTGGAGGAGGTAGAAGGGCTCGGAGAGAGGTTGGAGAGCGAGCTGGCGGCAATCGAGGGCGTGCAGAGCATCGAGACGGTCGCATTGACGAGACTCTAGGGTTCTTTCTTCCGCTGCCATTCAGATTTTCCGGATTACTAATACTGGGAATCGACTTATAGCGACCGGGCGTTCTCCAATCGGAGGGATGTCGAATAAGACTAGACAATAGAGCGAGGGTGCCCTTTGCCTTTCTGGGTGTGTTGATTCTTCTGATGTCGATGCTCAGCATGGCATACATCTCCGGACTTCAGTTCCAGCACGTGAAGGACAGGGTGACGGAGGATATCATCCAAGAGGGAAGGGAAGTCTCTGTCCTCGTCCACAGGGAGGTTGAGACCGAGGCCTACTGGATGGGAACCAGGGCGGTCCAACTGGGTGGCGGAAACCGCTCGAGGATCGCTCACCTGTACGAGGACATGATGGATTCGTATCTCAATGGGTCATTCCCGCGAGACGTCGAAGGTTTCCACTTCGATATCCGCGATCACAGCAGCTCAATCATCCTCGAGAACTGGATTCTGCAGGACTTCGGGAAGGAAGCTAGCGTCGAGAACGAGACTTTCGGGAACCTGACGTTCGAGGAACTCGAGACGGACCGCTCAGGTTACTGGATGGAGGTATGGAGAACTGTGACGTTCTCGGTGGCGGGGCACGTCACGTACGTCATGAACAAGGATGGGATTGCCGCGAGAAACAAGCATGAGTTCTCTCAGGACTTGGACTCGTTCGTCCCGTTTCTGAAGGGCAAGATGGACAGCCTAGCTTCCGCCGCACAGTCCGAGTTCGGGGACATCGCGAGGATCACGGAGTATATGCTGTCGACGATGGCTCAGGTGAGGGTGCTCCAAGGATGGGGTTCCTCACGACAAGATGCCCCTTCAACCGGCGAGATAATTGGGATTCGGGACGTGGAAAGGGCGCTGAATCTGGCCTTGGTCCTCGAGCAGCTCACTCTATTGAGATCGGTTGACGAGGATGCCGTAGAAGCGTTCGATCTCGTCAATAGTGGCGAGGGTAAGAACACGAGCCTAGCCAGCCTCCTGGAAACATGGGTTGGAGCGGGAAGCTTGGACCCATCGGACCTGCTTCTCCTTCATATGGGACAGGGAAGTGCGAACGTGTCAATTGGCACAATCGTCTCGCAGGCAATCTACGCCATGATCGACCGGATGACGCTGAAATACTTCGACTACTTCGGGCTCACACCGGTTGCGGATATCTCCCTGCAAGCAGCCCAAGTGCTGGCCAACTCCATACAGGATTTTCTCTTCTGGATTTCGGGCGAAAGCAGGGAGGCCTGGTTGACCAGATCATGGTTCAAGAACATGGCCCGCGAGACGAAAGCCAGTACTCTGATATCCCATCCCGTTGTGTTCCCGGCCCCGGGTTCGGAGTTCCAGATCACAACGGAGACGAGCGGTGTCGTCAACTTCACCGTACCGGGATTCGCTGCATACATACCATTTGAAGTCGTGGACGTGGCGGAGGGCTTCGATGGCTTCTGGAAGAGCTGCTATCATCTGGTCTATGACACCGACGTGAGGGTCGTGTACAAGACGCAACGGGACCTCGTGAAGGAGATGGCAGGGAGGGTTGGCGAGATGGCCGAAGCGGCGGGTCCCTTCTCCGCAGTCTCGATGGGCAGCATTGTGCCAACTGACAACGTCTCGGCATTGCAGGACCTTAGCGAGGCGGTAAGGGAGAAGACCTCCAGCTTGCTCGTCCAGATACAGAACAACGAGACCTTGGTAGTTGAGATCATAAGCGAACTGTGGGATGCCCAGGCCAACCTGACTGCGAACGTGATCTCACGAATCGTGGATGAGGTCGGCTCACTGGTTGGTGATGAAGGCAAAGCCCTCGCACACGAGACGATTCTCGAGCAGATGATCCGACGGGTCGAGAGGCAGACGGAATACGAGAGCCTGACCGTCGAGGAGAGGGGGCAACTCGCCGAGATCGTGGAGTTGTCCGTTCTGGAGAGAGGGCTTGGCAGAGAGGCACATGGACTGCTTATCAACCAGACGATCTTGAATCTGGAGGAGATGAGTTGGAAGGCAACTTCGATGGACACGCCGTCAGAAGACGGGGGTCTGTACTCGAGGCTGAGGGATTTCGTGGTTTCGTCGTCGGGCATACTGGCAAAGGCCTCGGAAAACGTCGCTCAGCTCGTAGAATCCACCGTTGAAGTGGAAGATGTCGAGAACATCCGTTTTCTCGTTTCGATAACGAACGAGACATTCCGGTTCTGGCGTGGAGACGCAAACCACGCGGAAGCACCAAGAAGGAGTTTCAGGACAGAGGTCACTCAGCAACCGTCATACCTGTCTGGGGAGAACTGGCGGGCGGAGTGCGATGCCGAAGAGCTCCGTGTTGGGGCCTTGTGCATATCCGTGGACAGCCCCTTGGATTCTCGGTCTGGGTCAGGAAGAAACGTTCACTATACGGATGTCACCCGCAGCTCCTTCGCTCCGTACGTGTCAACTTGGAGGATACGGGTCAGAGCGCTCACCGACGTCCTCGTCACGACAGACTGGGCATCGAACAGCATCACGAGCCAGAAGGACAGAATCGGGACAAGCGTCCCCCTGGAGTTCGAGATATCGATAAGCGCAAGATCAGGATGGCCGCTAGCGGACGTTGCATACGATTCGAGCAATACTTTCCTTGAGGACATATGGGAGACCTTCTGTAGGTTCCTCGAAGATGTTTGGGATTGTCTCCTCAAGGTTCTCGATTGGATCCTGGATGCGATTTCGTGGCTCGTATCCCTCGTCAAGGAGCTCGTCGGAACTCTTCTGTCGTACGCCCGGGACGTGCTGAAGGGCATAAACGACGTCATAGAGACCACGACTGAGCTGCTGAGGTCCTCGATCTCGAGCGTTGCAGGTATAATCGGTGGCATGATCGAGGAAGTCATATCCGCGTTCGGAGCAACGACGTTTCGGATGTCCGTCTTGGGAGGGGAACTCGAGATTGGCCTCAACCAGGGCAGCGGCACGATTCTGGCGGGGGTCTTCGAAGCCGGAAGCCTGAGGACCGCAGTTGTGCTAAGCAAACTGGATGATATGAACCTGACACAGGATCAGAAGAACAAGGTGACCTCCGAATACGACGTCACGGTCAACCTCGAAATCTCACATGGATATCTGGTCTTCAATGGAACATTCGATCCAGTGATGGTCCTTGAGGGATCCTTCTTCCATGCTGTTGCGGAATGGGGGGAAGAATGGCAGATTGAGTTCGAGGTGCCGCACATCGAGAGATTCCACGAGAAGAGATACGCGGTCGAGATTCCCTCGATTCCCACTCCCGTCGGAACGCTTGACATCGAGCTGGGAATGCTAATCAAGCTCAGAGAGGAGCTCGTGGAACTCGACCTGGTCGGCATCGTCTCCCGGTCCTTCGAGTCGGCCTGGGCAGAGACCCTCGGGGAGGAGATCTCGATCGACTCTGCCGCCAGATTCGCCGAACTTGGGATATCCAACACTATGAGCGAGTTGGTCGAGGCAATCGAGAGCAACATAGAGAGGGTCATAGAGGTTGTCCTCTACTTTGAGGGTCAGGTCAAGGTTGGCGGGACAGCTGGTATCGGAGTCAGGCTCGCGTTCATCATCGGGAAAGAGGTCCTGCGCGAGAGCTTCCTCTGGCTGTCAGCCAAATTGAGGGGGCTCATTTCGGGGTTTGGAAGCCCGCCTTCAGTAAGCGTCGAGCGGAATCTGCAGGACGTTCTTGCCGCCAATACGTACCTGGGCTTCGAGGTCCTGCTCTCGATAGGAACTCCGCGACTGGTCAAGATGATGAGCGCCAATCACGAATTCGGGACGGAGATGCTCTTCGTCATCTCCATCCGCATGAACGTCGCTGCGGTGGCCTTGTTGCTGGGAGTGGGTTCGGGATCCTGGAGAGTGGATTTCGGAATATGCATAGAAGGTTTGCCATCGAGCTTCTTCGGGGATGCGGTCCAAAAAGGGGAGACGGCCAATCTCTGGCTAGTGCGCGGCAAGGCTACCCAACTGAATTAGTGCTTTTTCGAGCCAGAGGCTCATTCTCCGCTTTGGG
>JAJISH010000226.1 GCA_022848825.1 Thermoplasmatota archaeon | reverse complement strand
GTTCTCCTCCATCTGCTTTGTGAGGACGTCGTATCTGTGCTCCCTCTGCCCGCCGGAGACTATCTCCAGTCCCCTGCAGCCCAAATCGAAGTAGCCAGTCAGCTCGGGGTCTTGAGCGTTCCGCATCGCGTAGAACGTCTTTCCCACCACCGACGTGGGGAACTCCGTGATGAAGTAGAAATCCTCGCCGTGCTTCTCCTTGACCCACTTGCCGACGAGCTTCTCGCCCTCCGTGTCCATGCCGCCCTCGGGGTCTGTCCCCTTTCCCAGGCCGCCGAGATATCCGACGCACTCCTCGTGGGTGACCCGCCTGAGCGGGAGCTTCGGGAGGACCTTATCGACAGGCCACAGCTCGAGACTGTGACTGCCCTCCTCCTTCATCGCCTTCAGGACGTGATACACGAGCCTCTCGCAGAGGTCCATCACGTCCTCGGACGACTTGATGAAGGACATCTCGGCGTCCACGGAGATGAACTCGGCAATGTGTCTGACAGTGTCAGACGTCTCGGCCCTGTAGGCGGGCGCGATCTCGTAGATGCGCTCGAACCCGGCACCCATGAGGATCTGCTTGTACAGTTGCGGGCTCTGGGCCAGGTACGCCTCGCTGTCGAAGTACTTGAGCGGGAACAGGGTCGCCCCGCCCTCAGCACCGGCAGCCACGATCTTGGGAGTGTGCACCTCGAGGAAGCCGTTCTCCGTGAAGAAGCCCCGCATCGCGCGCTCCATTATATCCCTGAGCTTGAACAGCGCGAGCACCTTCTCCTTTCTCAGGTCGAGGAACCTGTTGTTCAGGCGCGTGTCGAGGTCGGCCCCGACCGGGTCTATCACGCCGAGCGGCAGGGGTGTCCCCGCCTCGGAGATGAGCTCGAACGATTCCACCATCAGCTCGAACCCGTTGATGACCTCCTCGTTCTCCTGGACAGTGCCGTCGACTGTCACCACGGACTCGCGCGGCACATTCGCGATCTTCCCGAAGAGCTCGGGGTCGTTCTTCTTGATCGCGGTGACCTGGAAGACGCCCTCGCGCTCGCGCATTATGATGAACGCTATCCCTCCGAGGTTGCGTACGTCCTGTATCCAGCCCGCCATCCTGACCTTCTGGCCCGATGAACCCTCGTCCACGGAGGAGATGTGAGTGATCTCTGTCATGACAGTGTTGGTGATGGGCGTTCACGTAATAAAATAATCGTTGACTAGATCAGGTCCATGAACTCCTCGACCAGCTCGGGGAGTTCCCTTTGAATGACCTTCAGTATGTTGAGCACCGACAGGTGGTCGAGGTTCTCCCTCGACAATACCTCGATGATCTTGTCGAACGTCTCATCGGACAGCGTGACCAGCTTCTCCTTTGCCATCCAGTTGCGGAAGAGCGCCTCCTCGAGCCGCTTCCTCCAGCCCTTCTCGTACTTGTCGAGCATCTCCGCGGAGAAGTCCTTCGCCTGCGAGGCCTCCGCCAAGACCTCCCCGGCGACGCGGCCGGCCTTGCACGCGTTCGCGATCCCCCCGCCAGTTATCGGGTCGACCATCCTCGCGGCGTCCCCCACGAGCAGGAGCCCGTCAGAGACTGTCTTGTCGATCGGGGCGCAGGTCGAGACTGCACCGGAGACTATCTCGATGACCTTGCCTCCTTTCAGTCGCTCGTCCTTCTCGATGTACTTGTCGAGCCAGTATCTCAGCTCGCCCTTCTTCTTGAGCTTCCGGAGCTGCATTCCCAGGCCCACGTTGGCGGATTCCTCGCTCTTCGGGAACACCCACACGTATCCGCCAGGTGCGCCGCTCCCGAGGACGAACTCGCAGTAGTCCGGGTCCGGTCGGATGTTCGTCATCCTGTACTGCAGGCAGGTCGTGACATCGCGAGGCTTGAGCCTCGTGTCGATCCCGCCCCAGCACCCGACCTGGGACTCGAAGCCGTCCGCTCCTACGACGGCGCCCGCTGAGATCTCCAGCCGTCCGCGAGGCGAGTCCGCGACGACGCCCTTGACGCCACCGTCCTTGATCAGGCCCGTGACTGCTGTCTTCACCATCACGTCCGCGCCCGCTCGGACAGCGTCCTCCACCAGCGCGCGGTCGAAGAGGTCCCTTTCGATGACCGTTCCGACCTCGTCGCCAGCTATGCGCTCGTTTATGCAGAAGGAGTTGCCGTTCGGAGAGACGACCTTGGCCCCTTCCACCTCGTAGGCAATCCACTTCTGGTCGAGCTTGATTCCTACCTCGTCTATCCACTCGCGTGCGATGCCCTCCCCGCACCTCACGGGGGAGCCTATCTCCTGCCTCTTCTCCAGCATTATGACGGATGCACCGCCCTGCGCTGCGTACTTCGCCGTGATGGAGCCCGCAGGACCCGCGCCGACTATGACGACGTCGTAGTGCAACTCCTCACCCCAGCTGCGAGAGCTTGTGACCGGCCGGATAGTCCATGGCGCCCACGGGGCACACCCGCATGCAGAGGCCGCACTGGTTGCAGTCCTCGTTTATCGTAATGAAGACCTCGTTGAGGAATATCGCGTTCTCCGGGCAGGTGCCCACGCACGCACCGCAGTGCATGCACATCATATCGTCGACCGTCATCTTGCCGACATCACGCAGAGTCTGAACCATGCTTCTTCCTCCACTCGTCCAATGGAACGGAGAACTTCTTCTCCACCTCTTCCCTGTACGTCGGACCCGTGTTATAGGCGCAGAACGGGATTAGTCTCCCGTCGGGAACGGCGTAGTGTATCGCGCAGCGCTTCACCCGCTCGATGTCGTAGTTGTACAGGTCCTGGAAGTGCATCCCGCCCACGTAGAACCACTTCCACGAGAACTCGGACACGCCGTCCTTCGTACCCGTGTCGAACATCGTTGACATCGCCTTCAGGAACGTCAGGGTCTTCATGCCATCCGGCGCTTTCTTGGCGTCGAACCTCCTCTTGAGCGCGCTTAACGCCTTCATCTGTGGGACGAGCTTCGTTCTCGCTGTCTCGGCCTTCTTCGCCAGCTCCCACATGTCGTTCATCAGGCCCTCCACGTCGACGAACCTCGTTATCGGGACCGGGTCGCCCTTGTCGGGCACGTAGAGGTAGCTTGCCATTCCGCACGCGGGGTGCGTCGTGAACGCTATCTTGGGCTCGTTGTGGATCGTCGAGATGAACTGCGAGACCGGGACAACGAAGGGAACCGGGTACCAGTCGTCCCTCACGAGGAACGACGTCTGCTCCTCCAGCCTGAGCACCATGTCCGAAATCGTGAACCTCATGCTGCTCCGCTCCTCCTCTGGGATGCGCCCCGCCAAAGAGACGGGCTGGAAGTTCACGCCCCGGATCACATCGCGGTTCTCGAGCCCGTACCGAAGGATCTCTCCCAGCTGGTCGTCGTTTATCCCTTTCACGATCGTCGGGACGAGCACGACGGACGGACGCTTCTCCAGAGGAAGCTTCCTGATGTTCTCGATGACCTTCCTCTTCGTCTCCAGGAGGGGTTTCCCTCTGGCGGCGATGTAGTTCTCCTCCTTCAGGCCGTCGAATTGCAGGTAGATCGTATG
>JAJISH010000225.1 GCA_022848825.1 Thermoplasmatota archaeon | reverse complement strand
GCGGGTCTGCAACGTGACCATAGCGGCCACCGAGGTCATCAACCGGGCGACATTCGCCGACCTGAGGACGCAGGTCGAGGACTTCATGGTCACGAATGGTCTCGTCGACGCGATAAACTACATCGTGACGACGAAGGGCGTCCCGCTCAAGGTCACCGACTCGCCTGGGGAGTACGCCGCTTCTGTGGACTCCGAGCTGGCGCTCATCAACGATATCTACAGCGGCTCGATAGGGAACTTCCGTTGGCTCCTGAGCCCGTACTTCAACGCGTCCGCGCCCTTCTCTCACGCGGACTACCACTTCTACATCGTCACGAGGTTGACCGCCTACACGAAGGAGGAGGCGATGGGTCTCGTGGACAAGGCCACGCTCGCGATCGGTAGAAGGGGGACATTCCTCTTGGACACGGACCCGCGCAGGGGCGGGGCGTACGCGATAGGGAACGAGTGGATGGTCGATGCCGACTACATCCTCCAGGAGAAGGGTTACGATGTAATCCTGGACGAGACGAACGACTTCCTGACGAACTACTCCAACATCGCTGGCTACACGAGCTGGGGGAGCAATGACGGAAGCTGGTACTGGGCGGAGAACCCGAACGGGGGGTTCGAGACGGACGGCGACTTCGACGGCGTTCCGGACGACTGGTTCATCGAGGATCTGTCCGGAACCGCTACCGTTTCGAGGAACAGCACGGATGTGCGCTCAGGCAGCTGGTCCGTCGAGATCGCTCGGCCCGCCGCGGACAATGAGTACACGGCCGTCGTTCAGAACCTTACCGCCGAGCCGGACAGACGTTACTTCGTCCGTGGATATGCGAACCTCTCGGGAGTGTCCGCCGGACACGGTGTGTTCCTCCAGTTGAGGATACTCGATGGCTCCGGAGTGCCCGTGGCGATTGTCAACACCACCGCTCGGACGGGGACTACGGCCGACTACATTTCACTTGGCCAGATCAAACTCGAGCAAAGAAATGAGTCGAGGATCCAGATCGCGGCGGTCTTCTCCAAATCGAGCGGCACGGTCGTGTTCGACGACGTCAGGCTCATAGACATCAAGCCGCACAACCAGTGGATCCCTGGAGCACTGGCGGAGACGTACGTATCCACGGGCGGGAGGAGCTTCACATACGGAACAGCGTACGGCCAGTCCCTGGTCGCCGACCTCCTGCGGGATGGCGTCACAGGGCTCAAAGGCTACGTCTACGAGCCGTACCTGAGCGCCTGCGCGCATCCGAACATACTCTTCAAGGCGTATACTGAGGGGTACACGCTCGCGGAGAGCTTCTCCATGGCATCCCAAATCAGCCTGAGCTGGATGGACGCCATCATTGGCGACCCGAAGCTGGCGCCGTACAACGCGAGCTACCTGCCGGACCTGAGCCTGAACGATGGCAGCGTGCGATTGGACCCGAGCCCGGCGATAGTCAGAGACCAGATCGAAATAGCGGCCGACGTCTCCAATCTAGGCGAGTACCCTGCCACGGACGTGACTGTTTCCTTTTACGGAGGCGACCCCAGGAGCGGTGGCATACTCCTCGAGAACAGGAGCCTAGACATCTTTCACGGCTCTGTCAACACGACGTCGGTGACGCTCCAGGCCGCGAATCTCACGCTTGGCGAACATCAGTTCTGCGCACACGTGGACTCGCCCGATGAATATCTGGAAACGGATGAGTCCAACAACATCGCGTGCACGAACATCACGCTCGTCAGCGTGCATCTGGACGCAGGTTGGAACCTCGTCTCGATCCCCTATGTGGGGACCAATCGTAGCGTTGAGGCGGTCCTGGATTCCATCGACGGGAAGTACGACACCATTAGGCACTACAATAGCTCGGTGATTGTGGACCCGTGGAAGACGTTCAAGGCGGGAAGAGACCCCTCGCTCAACGAGCTCAGGTGGATAACGGAGGAGATGGGATTCTGGATTCACATGAAGACGGAGGGAGACATCGTGGTCGGCGCGGAAGAGCTGCCCACCACGTGGGTCAGACTGAAGTACGGATGGAACCTCGTGGGTTATCCCTCCTTCTCGAACCGGACGATTCAGGATTCACTGGCGGGAGTTCCGTGGACGCGGATAGAGGGCTTCGACCCGCTCGCGATGCCCCATCGCCTGAAGGTGCTCTCCCCCACCGATGTCCTTTCACCGGGGACGGCCATCTGGATAAGGGTCACCCAGGATTGCTGGTGGATAGTGGACGGCTGAGGGCTAGCCCGCGACGGTCCATGTTGCGTTCGCGGAGACCTCGAACCAGTATCCATCGAACGGCTGAATCGTATCAAGCGCGGTATATCGCCTCAGATAGTATGGAGGACTGCCCGCTAGACCTTCGACCCGCTTGAGCGGCAGACTGGCCATGAGGTTGGCAACGTCCTCTTGGAGAAAGGAAGGATAGCTTATCAGATTCCAACCCACCCAAAGCTGCACGCTGGTCTTGATCGGCACCGCCCCGGCCAAAACGAAGTAGGAGTCCTCCGTGACGTTGACACAGTATCCTCAGGTGTTGGTCATCGCCGTAAGCTGAGAGTACTGCTTGTTCATGTCGAACCATTGCCAACCGCTCGTATCGTAGGTCCACACCCGATCGTGGCTGACCGTCTGAAGGACGCTGCCGAGGCTGCTATTGACTGTGACCAGCGGATAGGATATCAAGTGCTTCCCGCCAGTCAGGAACCGTGAAGTCTTGGCCGCCTTCCAATCCGCGCTACCTTCATACCCCATCGTGTCGACGGCTCTCACAGTGTAGAAGTAGTCCTCGTCATTTCCTATCCCTGCCCCCTCGTGCGTCCAGTTCGTTCCGACTGTCCTGGAAACAGGGTGAAGAGAGCTGAAGTTGTCGTAGGACTGGGACACGTAGACGTGATAGTGGTCAACATCTGGCGCGGGCGAAGGATCCCAGGTCAGGAAGACGTCGCTTCCCCGGAGTTCCGCCATCAGGTTCGGAGGAGCGGGAGGAGGGACATTCAGCGGGAAAGTGTCGAAGAATATCGGATTGGTGAACGCGACGTAGGTCTCCCCGCTGAAGAGCCCGCCGTTGAACGTCCTGATCTCCGCCCG
>JAJISH010000224.1 GCA_022848825.1 Thermoplasmatota archaeon | reverse complement strand
TGACCACGCTCCAGGTGATATTCCATGTCATGCCCGCCAGAACGTCGTGTCTGTCGAGCTTCGCGAAGACCTTCATCTCATGGTTCTCGAAACCCGTGATCCCTCTGGATTCCCGGTCTATCCAGACCGTGAGCTCGTCATCGCCCTCCTTCCAGCCGTACGGGAAGACGTTCATCCCTTCAACCTGGACATCATCCTCCTCCAGAACGACCGGCCGCCGGAACGTGTCGTACCAGTCGTGCTCGTCGAAGTAGGGCTTCGCCGGCGGGAACCGCATTATCAGCGGGACGTAGCTCTGCATGTATACGTCGGTCTTGGGCACCCAGAAGAAGCCCGTCTTCTTGTACGCGGGAAGTGCCTTCATGTTTCCCGGCCAGGTGTGCAGGTCTAGCCTCTCGAGCCCCTGCTCGCGCGTGCACTCGATCGACCTGCAGAGAAGCTTCCGGCCGTAGCTCTTGCCGTGATGGGTGGGGAGGACGTTCAGCCAGGAGACGTACGCAGCCTCCTTCTCTACGAAGTATGGGTTCACGCGCACATATCCGATCGCCTTGCCCTTTTCCATCAGGATGAACCGGCCATAGCACTTGATCCTCCTCTCGCTCTCCATGACCTTGTCCGGGGTCATGGGAACGCCTCTGGTCAGCCCGCCAGGCCAACCCTCGTCGCTGGCGTTCCACATGTCGGCCAATTCCTGCGCGTACTCGTCGTCGTAGTCCACGATCTTCATTCTGTTCTAGACATCAAGAGGGCAGTAGCATAAGAAAGTGTTGGGAAGCTGGACTGACCGTTCCAGGATTATCAACTTGCGAAACTCACGTCGAAATGCCTTTATATGCCCAAGTCGAGAGACCCCTGACCGTCCTGCAGAGCCGATGGAGGTTCTCGGGACATATGGAGGTCTTTGATTGAAATACAAAATAACGGGAGATAATCTCCAGATAGTGACGTGCGAGCTTGAACCCAACGAGAGGGTCTACGCGGAAGCAGGCACGATGGTGTACATGAGCGGGAACATGATGTTCGAAGCCAGGGCCAAGGGCGGCGTTATGAAAGGGCTCAAGAGGAAGCTCAGTGGCGAAAGCTTCTTCCTCACGGAGTTCACGCCCACTCAGAGCCCAGGGTTCGTCGGCTTCGGCGGGAACGCCCCCGGAACGATCAAGGCCATCGATCTGACACCGGGCAAGGAGTTCATGGTCCAGAAGGACGCCTTCCTCTGTGCCGAGAACAGCGTGAGCCTGGACATGGCCTGGCAGAAGAAGCTGGGCGCATCCCTGTTCGGCGGGGAAGGATTCATCCTGCAGAGGCTTTCCGGAAGCGGGACCGCCTTCATCCACGCGACAGGCGACTTCGTCGAGATGGACCTGCAGCCTGGACAGACGATCAAGGTGGACACTGGATCCGTCGTGGGATGGGATGCATCAGTGACGTTCGACATCCAGAGAGCGGGCGGACTGAAGAGCATGATGTTCGGTGGCGAGGGGATATTCCTCACGACCCTGACAGGTCCCGGAAAGATACTGCTCCAGTCCATGAATCTGCCGGAACTCGCGATAACCCTGAGCAGGTTCATGCCCAATACATCCGGGTCCCGCGGCGGCATCACCATAGGCGGCAGATAGGGCGGGATGCACACGAGCCCGGGAAAAGGCGCCGTAGTAGCTCTGGTCATATTTCTGACCATAGTGTCAGCCATCCTCGTAGCTCTTCATTTTCTGGGGATACTGATACTCGCGATTGCCTTCCTGGGCCTCTTCCTCTTTCTCGGAATCATAGCCGCCATCTTCGTCATCGGGTTGCTGTTCATCCTCCTCGGTCCGTACTACATGCTCACGAAGACGCCCACGGTCGAGCAGGGCGGGGACTACAGGATCGACAACATCGAGGGCAAGGAAGACTGGCCGAAGACGGAATAGCCCCTCCCGTCGAGCAGTCATTCTCCGTACGTCACGCCTAGTCCACTCCTCTTTCTCCAGCTCTCTAGCCCGTTGAAAAGTGTTTAATATCCTCGCGGATATGCAAATCCATCAGCCCAGCGGTTGGTTCAGCGGGGAGGATTGGAATGAAGAAGATTGGAGACCTGATATACTCAAAAGAGGCAGAAGAGGATGCGACGCTAAAGGAGAAGCACACACCCGAGATCGAGGCCCCCGCCAATGCGAAGGCGGACGAGGCATTCGACGTGACCGTGGTCGTGGGAAGGGCGGTCCCCCACCCGAACCTCGTGGAGCACCACATCAAGTGGATACGCGTGTTCGTGGAGGAGGAAGGCAGATCGCACAACCCCGTGCATGCAGCTACGTACGAGATCGGACCCGCCTACGCGGAGCCGCAGGTGACGTTCCCCTTGAAGCTGAGGAAGTCGTCCACGGTCTACGCCCTGGGATACTGCAACCTGCACGGCATGTGGGAGAGCTCAATCGACATCGCCGTTGAATGAGACTGGTGATCGGGACGAATATCCACCTCGTTCGGAGTAATCTGAGCATCAGCTTCCCGCCTATATCGTTTCCTCGCAAGGTTTATCTCAATGGTCCTGATGTGTGTAACTGGTACCATGAGGAAACGCACAGCGCTCTTTGTAATCGCCCTGCTGGCCATCTCTCAACTGATGGGAGTGTCACTGTCCAGAGCGGATGAGCTGGGCGAAGTCGATTTCGAGGGTCGCCTGCCGAGACCGCTGTATCGTGCGTCCGCCATCTGGGACGGCCACGAGGCCTTTGTCTTTGGCGGCCGAAACGAGACGCAGGTCTTCGACGACGTCATCGCCTTTGACGCGTCCCACAACGTCGCCTTCGACGAGAGCGTATTGCCCTCCAAGATGTCGAGCTCACCTTCGATCTGGGACGGGAGCCACGCTTTCGTCTTCGGCGGTATCGACGATATCGGCGTCAAGCTCGACCGGATAATAAGATACGATTCCCACGGCGGTACAGCGGAGGTCATGAATGCAACGCTTCCCAACGGGAGAGTGGGCTCCTCTGCCGTGTGGGACGGAGACCACGCATTCATCTTCGGCGGGCATGACACGGAGTTCCTCAGCGAGATCGTCAGGTACGACACATCAACGGACACTATCACCGTCATGTCGTCCGGGCTCCCTGGCGGGATAGCGGGAACGTCCGCAATCTGGGACGGTTCCTATGTGTACATATTCGGCGGCAGAGACAACGCTTCCGCACTCGATCAGATCCTGAGATACGACCCGAGCACGGACACCATCGAGAAGCTCGGAGAGACCCTGCCAGGCCCAAGGTTCCACGCTTCAGCCATCTGGGATGGCGAGAGCGCCTACATCTTCGGCGGGAGGAACATGGAGACGACGCTGGACGAGATCGTGCGGTTCACCCCGTCGACCCAGAACGTGACACTTCTCTCAGTCGGACTGCTAAGCCCCCGGGAGCTCACGTGCGCGATTTGGGACGGCGAGACTGCACACATCTTTGGCGGGATGAAAGCGTTCGTCGCGCTGGACGATATCCTGGAGTTCGACCCAACTGGCGGCGGACCTGCGGGAATGTGGGAGTCCCCGCTCCTCTATGTGCTCTTGGCGGTCGTGATCGTCTCCCTGGCGACCGTTGTTGCCTGGCTGGCTAGAGAGCGCGACTGAGCTCAGGGAGGCACCATGGTCAGGAGCTCCAATTCCGGAGGGATGTGTGATGGCCGAAGAGA
>JAJISH010000223.1 GCA_022848825.1 Thermoplasmatota archaeon | reverse complement strand
CTCCCCGTCTCGTCGACATAGTCAGAAATGTTCAGCCCGCCGATCTGGACCATCCAGGACCACTTGACGTTGTCTCCGAAGGGCCACTGCTGCTGGGAGTCCCCCGGGTTGAAGGTGTTGAAGACCACGATGTGGGTGGCGTCGTATGCCTCCAGCATCGGGACGGAGTCCGAGTGGTTGAGCATCATGATCCTGCCGATGTAGCCAATCTGGGTCCTGTTCGTTGTGGCGCCATCCGCCATTGTCGTCTTTCCGGCCATCGCCTCTATCCAGTAGCCGTAGTCCCACCAAGACACCACCACAGCGTCGTCCGGGAGGTTGTCCTTCATCCAGGACAAGGCCTGCATCCAGTCCGGGGGGTACGCGTCCCCGAAGAGGGCGGGAACCCCCGAAGATGCGAGGGAGGTCGGCCTCAACGAGGCATCCGCTGTGCCCCAGATCGTGGGTAGAATCCCGAGGAATATGAAGACCACGAAGATTAATCCAAGTTCCCTGCTCACCCCGGACAAGACCCTCTTGTGCCGCCTGCCCCGGGTCTCGTCCTTCCGCCTTGAGACGCTGACGAAGGGCACAAGCAGCTCATTCAAACCGGAGGCGGCCATGAGACTGATCGGTATCGAGAGGATGAGAGACAACCGGGTCATGGAACCCGTGAAGTACAACGCTGTGACGAAGAATAGAGCGCAGAAGATGCGTCTATCATTCGATTTATCGATAGCGAAATATGCTCCCAGTATCGCCAACGGGAACGTCAGTCCGAAACTTTCGAAGAAGTTGTTCCACACAGACCTCTTGTGCTCCGCCACGGATTCGGACAGTGGATTCGTCAAACCCGACCCGGGCATGATCACCCTCAGGAACTTTCCGCTAATAGGCTTGATCACGCCGAGAGCCTCTAGGGCGAACACTCCGACAACGAGGGCGACAATCAATCCCCCTATCAGCAGGGCCGTCTGTCTCTCTTCTAATCTCTCCCGGGCGATCTCGTACACCGCAAGGAGAACAACCAGGAGTATGACGGTGGCGTTCTCCATGCTGGAGAGGTATCTGAGTCCCAACCTCGGGACCATAATTGCGATGAGGTACCCGACACCCATGGTAGAGGCATAGGAGACGAGGTGTTGTCTCGAGTATGATCGAGTGACGAGGGAAACGATGATGTACAACGCCAGAAGGCCGACCGCATATCTGGCCGCCCCCCACGATGCGAAAATGTATCCCATGGCAAGCCCCGCCGCTACCGCATATGCTACTTTTTGACTGGCGGACCTCTCTTTATCGACGGAGCGGAGGAAGAGCAGAGCTACTGTGGTCATGCCGAAGATGCCTATGTTCTCGGTGTCGTAGAACCCCAGTGAGGTCCGGGCTATGAATGCCTCGCTGATGGCCATGAAGAAGGCGGAGATGAGGCCGACGGAGCTGCCGCCCAGGTCTTTCCCGAGGAAGTAGATCGATATGCAGGTGATGGCGCCCATAAGGACCGGGAAGTAGAGGGAGATATCGTGCACTGTGAAGTTGAAGCCGAAGGTCTTTTGCACTTGGTAGACGAAGGCCCCTGAGAACGGGACCCCTGGGAAGGTTGAGCGGGCGTTGTCTCTGCCCCAGGGCCACCAGCTCATCGTGTCGTGCCATGTGAAGAAGGAGGAGTAGCCGTTCTCCACGACGTACTCGGTAACCCTGAGCTGGAACAGGGGGTCGAAGGCGTCCATGTAGGGCCCCCATCTGACCTTCA
>JAJISH010000222.1 GCA_022848825.1 Thermoplasmatota archaeon | reverse complement strand
AGTTGGGAAACGCGCCCGTCCCCTTGAACCCGATCTCGAACGGCTTGACGCCGGTCACGGCCTCCTTCATGATACTCTCGATCTTGGGCACCAGTCCCTCATCGGTAGGACCGAGGAACTTGAGCGTCATGTGGATTTGTTCGATTCGGACAGCCTTCAGGCGCGCGCCTGTGCTCTGAAGAGCCTTGGAGAAGTTCTCGATGAGCGGGTTGGGATCGAGATCAACGGAGATGAATGCCCGGAAAGACACACCATCACTAACATAGGGATAGCAGATAACACTTTCTCTAGGACACTTTCGTTCCTTTGAACCTCTTCCCGAGGATTGCGCCCCGCAGGGATGACAGATCCCTCCCGTCCAGGACAAGCAGAGCGATGCCCGCCTTCTTGATTATCCGAGCGCCGACGGTGTCGAAAATCACGGTCGGACCCGCTTTCCCCGCCGTCCCGCTGGAGAGAGCGATGAGGTCGTCGTGCGTCATGCTAGCCACCCGCCGGGCGTCCTGGAACCGCCTGGGGTCCTTCGTGTAGACGCCGTCCACGTTGGACGCGTTGACGAGCCTGTCCGCGTCGACCTTCTGCGCCAGCCTGGCTGCAACACCGTCCGTCGTCCTTCCGGGGCGCGTACCGCCCATGACGACGATTCTCCTCTCCTTCGCTTCCTGGATGACGTGGGAGTAGGAGGCTGGCGGGAAGGGATTGGCCTCTTCCCCGATCGCTGCGCTCAGGAGCATCGCATTGATTCTCGTGGCTCTGATTCCCATGAGGTCGAGGTATCTCTCGCTCGCGCCCAGTTCTCTCCCCGCCGCGATGTAGGACCTCGAGACCTTGCCACCGCCCGCGACGATGAAGAGCTTGACCTTGCGACCCGCATCGCGCAGTGTGCGCCCGAGATCCCTGAGAAAAGAGATGTCCTCGTAGTCGAGAATCGAGCCGCCAATGGATACTACAACCCTCTCCATCAAATCCCTAACTTAATATGCGTGAAGGATTTAAGGAATAAAAAGAATGCGGTGAAGATGGGACATGAGCCAGGAGATAGCGAGATACAAGTTCAAAAGGGACCTCGAGAGGATCCGTGATGCGAAGGGCAGAGGTACCGAGCTCATCTCGCTCTACGTCCCGCCGGACAAGCAGATATCGGATGCGATGTCGTACCTCAGAAACGAGTACTCGCAGTCTTCGAACATCAAGTCGAAGGGTACGAGGAAGAATGTGATGGCCGCCATAGAGTCCATCATGAGCAGGTTGAAGGTCTACAAGAGGCCGCCTGAGAACGGGGTCGTCTTCTTCATCGGTCACAAGTCCGCGTCGGCCGACCAGACTCAGATGGTCCAGTTCGTGATAGAACCGCCCGAGCCGACGCCGACGTTCCTCTACCGATGCGATTCGGAATTCTTCGTGGAACCGCTTCTCCAGATGCTGGAGGAGAAGGACACGTACGGGCTCATCGTTGTGGACAGAAGCGAGGCAACGGTGGGTTTCCTGAGAGGCAGAAGGATCGAATTCGTCAAGAACATCCAGTCGCTCGTTCCAAGCAAGCACAGCAAGGGAGGGCAATCGGCACGAAGGTTCGAGAGGCTGATAGAGATTGCCGCTCACGAGTTCTTCACGAAGGTCGGCAACCTGGCGAATGAGGCCTTCCTCTCTGAGGAGGGGCTGAACGGCATTCTTGTGGGAGGACCCGGAGCCACGAAAGATTTCTTCGCCTCCAAGGAATACCTCCATCACGAGCTCAGAAAAAAGCTCATGGACACGTTCGATACGGGCTACACTGACGAATACGGTCTGCGCGAACTCGTGGAGAAGGCTCAGAATGCGCTCTCCGACCTGGACCTGATGCGGGAGAAGAAGCTGATCGACAGGCTCCTGAAGGAGATAAAGAAACCGGATGCTGGTCTCGCGGTCTACGGTGAGCAACACGTTCGCGAGGCGCTGAAACTGGGCGCCGTCGACATACTGCTACTCTCCGAGGGCATTGAG
>JAJISH010000221.1 GCA_022848825.1 Thermoplasmatota archaeon | reverse complement strand
CGTCACCTGGGCGGGAGAGAGCGTCATCACGAGCGGAGTCGCGGTGATGATAAGCTTCGGGGTTCTTTCTCTCGGGAGCTTCTCTTTCGTCAGGACGATGGGTCTCAGCATAATGCTGGGAATTGGACTCGCCCTGGTCGTTGCGATCACTTTGATCCCCTCCCTCTTGATGCTTCTGGGAGATAGAGTATTCTGGCCTGCTGCAAAGAAATGGAACAAGAACCCCAGGAAGGAGAAGAAGGGACCAGGGTATTTCAGAAGAGCCTCGTCCTTTTCCGTGAAACACCCAAGGGCGATCGTTCTTGCCGCCCTTCTGGTCTCTGTTCCTGCGGTCTACGGAGTCCTCACCCTGGAAACGAGCTTTGACTTCATCGCGGCCATGCCGGAGACGGAGGCGACGAGGGGATTGGATCTCCTCGGAGAAGGCTTCGGGAAGGGAAAGATCCTTCCGACCTACGTCGTCGTCCAGTTCGACTCGCCTTTCTACGGTAACGGAACCTTCGACGGTTCGGTTCTCAACAGCCTTGAGAACCTTTCGCAAAGTCTTGAGGGCTTGGACAATACTGTAACTGTGATCGGGCCAACCAGGCCGCAAGGACAGACCGTCGACTACGGGAACCTTAGCCAGATGAGTCCGATGCAGGCCTCGGCCATGATGGTGATGATGCTCCAGAGCGTCGGAGAGGACAACAGGACCGCACTCCTCACGATTGAACTGGAGGATGAGCCCTTCTCAAAGACTTCCGTGCAAAGCGTCTCCGAGATCCATGATGCCATTTCGGACTCGAAAAGGAGCGACCCCAACATGGAGGGGGCCGAAACCCTCGTGGGCGGCGCGACGGCGAGCATCCGAGACACGAGCATCATTTTCAATGAAGACTTCCAATTCATGGCCGTTGTCGTAGTGATAGGTATCTTCCTTCTCCTTCTCTTCGTGCTGGGCTCCGTTCTCCTCCCGCTCAGGCTGATACTCACCATATTGCTGAGTATAACATGGACGCTGGCCGTGACCATGGTCCTCTTTCAAGTTCTGATTGGAATCCCGGTCCTTTGGATGATGCCCTTGATTCTCTTCGTTATCGCCATGGGCCTGGGCATGGACTACGACATCTTCCTGACGACGCGTATCCGAGAGGAGGTTGCCAAGGGCAAGACCGACAAGGAAGCGATCGTCGAGGCTGTCGATAAGACGGGAGGCATCATCACTGCGGCGGGCGCTGTCATGGCAGGAGCATTCGGCTCCATGATGCTTTCCAGTCTGGGCATGCTCCAGGAATTCGGTTTCGCACTCTTCTTCGTCATCATAATCGACGCGATGATCGTTCGGATCTACCTCGTCCCCGCCATAATGGTTCTCCTCGAGAAGTGGAACTGGTGGGCCCCCGGGAGAATCCAGAGGGTCAGGCGGGAAGAGAAGATGAAGAGGAAGTCGGAGAAGAAGTAGCGGCTAGACCTCGACGTCAGGGTGCTCTTTCAAGTACTCGTCTATGGCGGCGTGCAGCCCGTCCGCCGCCAGGTTGCTGCAGTGCATCTTGATGGGCGGCAGCCCGTCCAGGGCGTCGGCGACATCCTTGCGTGTGATCTTCAGAGCCTCCTTCAGGGTCCTCCCCTTCGCGAGCTCCGTGATCATGGATGAGGTGGCAATGGCGGCCGCGCAGCCCATGGTCTTCCATCCGATGTCAGCGATGATGCCGTCCTCGACCTTGATGTAGATGTTCATGACATCCCCGCAGACCGGGTTCCCGACCTCGCCCACCGCGTCAGCGTCCTCCAGCGCCCCCGCGTTCCTGGGGTTCTGGAAGTGGTCAATCACTTTCTTCGAATACATGCTCTGTCCCCCTCATGTGCATCTGGACATATGAGAGCTGCGTTAGAACCTGACGATTGAGGACACGGGGATGACGGGTATGTGGAACTTGGAGAGCTGCCTCTCCAGGCCCGCGATGAACTGCGTCGCCATGATAGTGTTGCCGTGACCCCAGTCCTTCGCCTTCCTCGCCAGGAAGATGATGTCGGGATCGCAGTCCTCCACGATGTCGATGATGTTCATCGGGGTTATGTGCTCCAGGATGTCCACGCTGTCGATGACTCCCTTCTGGACAGCGGTTGGATTGTCCCGGTAGTCCGCCACAACGAACGAGATGCCAGGGTTCTTGCGCAGCTGCTTTATCACCCTTATGCCGAGGTCTCCAGCTCCCACCACCAGTGCCTTCACCGCTCCACTCTCGCTAACCTCTTCCATATCGTCATATACTATGCCCTACGAGAATATTATCGTTTCTGTCCCTCGAGCTCCCTCTCAGGTGGGCCATCATACTCCACCTCGGAGGCGAGGAGGCTCGTGAGCGGGGGTTCCCGGGTCATCTCCTCATACACCTGGGCGACGAGTCCCGCGGACCTCCCAAGGAGGAAGAAGCCCTTCCCCAGCCGGTGGTCGAAGTCCATATCGCACGCTATGGCCGCGATGGCCCCGTCCAGGTTGATGGGCAGCTTCTTGCCCGCCTCCCGGAAGTAGTACTGCAACGCTCTGATTATGACCGTATGAGTGCCGGAAATCCCGAGCTCTCTGGACAGCTCGAAGAGCCTCGTCACCCGCGGGTCCTCCGTGTGGAGGTAGTGCCCTAGCCCGGGCATCTTCGCTTTTCTGGACATCAGGGTGCGCATATGTTCCTCAGCGACGTCCTTCGGTCCCTTGTCCTGTTCTTTCGCCCGCTTCGATATGGCATACAGGGTCCTCATGCAGGCCTCTATGGCGCCTCCGTGGAAGTCGCCCACGGCCAAGAGCCCGCCCGCGACCGCTGTCGGAAGAGGGACTCCGGCAGATGCTATGGACCGGGCAACCAGACCGGTTGGGATGTTGATCCCGTGATCGATGCAGGACACGAGGATAGCGTCGAGCATCCTTCGCTCGTTCTCGCCAGGAAGTTCCCACTTGAGCAGGAGGAACAGGGCATCCGTGAAGGTCACGCTGCCTATGAGGTCGTCCTGCTTGTAGCCGCGGGTCACGATTTTGTTCTTCTCAACCTTGCTTATCGACGTCTTTCTCATTGTATCCACTCCTGTTATCAGCGTTCCAAGTCGTGTGTGGCGCTGTCGGTCAAACGAAACCGTAGACCGCCATGAGGAAGCTGAATAGGACCGTAATGACAATGGCGGGGATGGAGATCAGTAGGCCGCTCTTCGCCAGCTCTCTTTTTGACACCATGCCCGTGCCGTACACGAGCGTGGACGAAGTACTCGCGACCGGAGTCGCGAACGAGAGGACCATGGAGAACGCGATTGGAAGGACGAAGACCTTGACGCTGATCCCGGCGAACTCCGGAAGCTTTGCCATGCTTATCATTATCGGGATTAGGATGGCTGCCGTTGCGGTGGCGTTTATGAAATTGCTGAGCGCCACAGCTACGAAGGAGATTACGAGAAGAAGCACCATCAGGTAGAGGGGGTCACCGAGGACTTTCAAGAAGCTTGTCGCAGAAAAGAGGCCGCCCCCTAGCCAGTCCGCGGTCCCGGAGAGTATCATCGCATGACCCAAAGAGAGCCCCGCACCGACGATGAGGAAGAGCCCCCAAGGTATGAGCTTCGCGTCTTCCCAGTCAAGGGCTCTGGTCATGAACAGAAGAACGGCGGCCAACGCCGCAACCACGGCCGGGGCGTTGAAGCCGACCAGGTACGGCAGGGGAATGAGCAGGAACTCGGCCGCGCGTTCCCCGAATATCCAGAAGGCCACCGCTCCCGCGAAGATGATGAGGACCTTCTTCTCATCGTTGGATATTGGACCCAGTTCCTTTCTCTCCTCCTCCACCCAGCTCAGGTCGACGGTGTCCACGCCCACGGGGTAGAACTTCAGGAGAATCGCCCAAGAGACGATCAGAATGAGCATGGAGAGCGGGAACCCGATGATCATCCAATCCACGAAGTCCCAACCGACATTCTCCTTGACGAGGAAAC
>JAJISH010000220.1 GCA_022848825.1 Thermoplasmatota archaeon | reverse complement strand
TGATCAGGTCACAGTCAACGAGACCTTCTTCTTCCGCAACCGGGACCAGTTCGACGATATTCGTGAACACATCCTGCCTGGGCTCGAAAGGGACAGGACCCGGCGCGAGCTCTCGATATGGAGCGCGGCCTGTTCGGTGGGTGCGGAGCCATACTCGGTGGCAATGGTTTGTCTGGACGTTCTCCCGGGCTGGCGAACCAAGATCGTCGCGTCCGACATAGACCGCAAGGCGGTCCAGTCCGCGAGGGACGGCCTCTACAAGGACCACATCATCGGGCGTACGCCAGAGGAGTATCGCCGCACGCTGATGCGTCACATCTCGAAGAATGGCGACGACACGTGGCGGGTCCAGCCCGAGGTGCAAAGGCTCGTGGATTTCCGACACGAGAACATCCTCGAGGCGAAACACAGGGACATGGACCTCATTCTGTGTCGGAACGTCATGATCTACTTCGATCGACCTGGGGTCGAACGGATGGTGGAGGTTCTCACGCGGTCTCTGCGGGAAGGCGGGGTGCTCATCGTTGGCGATTCCGAGTGCCTGGCCTGCGAGGGCGCAGAGCTCGAGAGAGTGCGCTCAGGCCGCGCGACGGTCTATAGAAGAGTCGGTGCCGGCGCGCGAAGGTGAGCATCTGGTGCCCGAACCGGGCAGGGAGGTAGACGATGGAGATCGAGCACATGCAGCCATTCGTTCAGGAGACGATCAACACGTTCGAGGTGATGCTCGGGGTCAAGCCCGAGGCAAGGGAGCTCGAGACGAAGGAGTCCACCGACGGCACCTACGACATCTCCGCGATAATAGGTATCTCGGGAGCGGGCACGGGGGGTGTCGTCGTGAGCTTCCCGGCGGAGGTGGCGTGCAAGATAGTCTCGCGCATGCTCGGTGAGGAGCTTGCCGAGATGAGCCAGGACGTCTCCGACGGTCTCGGCGAGCTCGTGAACATCATAACGGGGAACGCCAAACGGGGCCTTGTCAAACACGGGCTCCGGGATCTTTCGCTGTCACTGCCGAACGTCGTGATAGGCAAGCACCGCACCGTGTGGCGGTCGAAGGACATGCCCTGTCTTGTGAAGCGGTTCTTCACATCGGACTTCGGACCGTTCTGTATCGAAGTGAACATCCGTTCCAACGGGTGAGGGGGGCACCATGAAGATACTCGTGGTCGACGATTCGCGGACGATGCGAAAGATAATCCGCAGCGCCCTCGAGGGGATGGGGTACTCCGCCTCGAGCGTCATCGAGGCCTCGGACGGCGTTGAGGCCATGGCGAAACTCCGGGAGCACCGGTTCCGGGTCGACATGGTCATGGCCGACTGGAACATGCCGAACATGGATGGACTCGCGCTGCTGGAGCAGCTTCAGGGCGTGGAGGAGCTCTCGCACATCCCCGTGATCATGGTGACGGGCGAGGCCCAGCGCGACCGCGTCGTCGAGGCCATCCGCGCCGGCGCGCGCAACTACATCGTGAAACCCTTCACTCCCGAGACGTTGCGACAGAAGGTGCTTGCCATCGAGATGGAGCTCTACGCCCGAAGGAAGCCAACTGATGCGGCAGTCATGCGCGTAGAGGCCGCAAAGGCCACTGCGAAGCCGGAGGCAGACCTGCCGTTTCTAGCGCAGCTGCCCGAGGAGCTGGTCGCCGGGATATACGAGTGCGCGCGGATGTCCGAGCACTTGCCGGGGGAGATCCTCATCGAGCCCGACGATGTCGTCGAATCGTTGCACGTCGTCGACAGGGGGGAGGTGGAGATCCTGGCCGGAGGCAACGGGGAGACCACAGAGGTACGCGGTCGAGGTGAGTGCATAGGGGAGCTCTCGTTTCTCTCCGGAGACCCGGCGAGGCTCTCCGCCCGCGTCAAGACCGAGTCCGTGGTGGCGTCGGTGCAGAAGGGCAGCTTCGAGGACCTCCTGGCCGAGTATCCTCATCTGAGCTTCTACCTCACGCGGCTCCTTGCGAAGCATGCCCGCAAGGCCGATGTCAAGCTGGTGGCCGACCTCGAGAGTGGCCTTTCGGGAAGACTGAGCATGATGACGCTCGCCGAACTCGTTCAGGCCCTGCACACGAGCCGGAAGACCGGGCTTCTCCGCGTCAAGAGCGCCGACGAGGAAGGGGAGATCTACTTCCTCGACGGCAACGTAAGCAGTGCGCGGACGGACTCGGTGACCGGCGAGGAAGCCTTCTATCGACTGGTGACATGGGCGGACGGGAGTTTCTC
>JAJISH010000022.1 GCA_022848825.1 Thermoplasmatota archaeon | reverse complement strand
AATCCACTTGAGGTACTTCTCGTTGCCCTCTGACATCGCGTACGAGACCGCGCAGGCCGTGTCGTAGCTGCTCTCCTCCTGGATCTCCTTGATAAGCGCGGGTACGAGTTCGGACCTGGTCTTGAAGATCAATGCCTGCTCATTGCCCTCCTCGATACTGCCCTTCCACCAATAGATGGACCTGATGGGGAACATGTTCGCACAGGCCGCCAGCTTCTTCTCCACGACAGTCCTTCCGATCCGCATACCCTCCTTCTCATCCGATGCCGTAGCGTACACCATGGAGTACATGTCGACCCAAACGAGACCCGATTATAAAACCTGATAGTCAGAGAGCAAAATACTTTAGAAGGATTGGATGAAGAACTCATGAGGATATTGACTGTCATCAGCATCTCCGAATTGACGAAGGCCCTCCGAAAGACGCTAGGCAAGAAGGGCATACCCGAAGACGAAATCACCAAGCTGGCGGACTACCTGATGTCGTTCTTCGGCTTCAACGACGAGGTGATAGACAATCTTCTGAGGCCCCATGACAGGGATGTCTTCTACATGCTCGAGGAGGAAGGGATCCTCACGACCAGAAGGGAGGAGATCAACCTGAAGAGGGGAAAGCTCTGGCGGATCCACTACTGGATCATCAAGAAGGAGCACATCAAGGCACTCGCAGTAAGCGAGGAGGAGGAGGAAGAGGAGGAGAACTTCGGGAGCGTCTACGATTCCATATCTGAAGAGGTATGGACCCGAGACTGATAGCCTCCTTGGACGTCCACCAAAAAAGGTTATAATATCGGTGCTATAACCATCGCCAGATGGACGATGCTGTGCTCTATTCGCTGATACTACTGATATTCCTGGCCTACGGCCTTGTCGTCTACGCGCTCTACAAGCTGAAGAAGCTCGAAGGCCCCAGTCTTTCCCTGTACGGCATCTTCCTGATGTGGAAGACATCGAGGGGACGGAAGGCCCTTGAGAAGATAGCCAGTGCCAAGAGGTTCTGGGAGGCATACGGGGATTTCGCCATCGGGCTTTGTATCGTGGGGATGTTCGTGGTCACCGGCTTCCTGTTGTGGGCAGCGACACTTGTGTCGTCCATACCATCGGACAGGGTTCCTCCCGTCCAGGCCATGATAGGGATCCCCGGGCTCAACCCCTTCATACCGATAGGGTACGGGGTGGTGGCTCTGATCGTGGCCATAGTGATACATGAGTTCGCGCACGGGATACTCACGTACGTTGCCAAGCTGAAGGTCCTCAGTCTTGGGGTTCTCTTCTTCATCATCCCGATAGGTGCATTCGTTGAACCTGACGAGGAGGGGCTCATGAAGATCGACAGGAGAAAGAGGTCCAGATTGTTCGCGGTTGGGCCCGCCACGAACCTCATCGCCGCCCTGCTGTTCTCCTTCATATTCACGTCCTCCATGATGGCGAGCGTCACCCCGGTGCACGATGGCGTCGGCGTCTTCGCGGTCGTGGTGGACTCCCCCGCCGATGGCAACATCACACCAGGTATGATGATCTTCTCGTTCAACGGGAGTGCTATCAGCGACCATCAGTCCTTCGCCGCCGCCGTTGAGGGCACGTATGCGGGGCAGAACGTGACAATCGGGATATACGAGAACGGCGCGACCCGGACGATCAACCTGACCCTCGCTGACCGCTTCGACTTCACTCAGGACGTCAATGACACTGGAAAGGGATACCTGGGAGTGCGGACGATCCTGATTTTCACCGTTATGGGCACTGCAAGGACTCTTGAGGTGAAGAATGGCCCTGATTTCTTCAACCCGTTTGCGGACATGCGTGACCCGAAGTACTTCACCGGTTCGCTCTTCGCCTACATCGGGCTCCCACTTCTGCGGGTCGGCGGAGAATCGATGTCACCCTTCCCGAACTGGTTCACTCAGTTCTACGAGGTGGAGGGGTTCTGGTCCTTCCTCCCAGCCGACTCCTTCTGGATTCTGGCGAACGTGATATACTGGATCTTCTGGTTGAACCTGATGCTCGGTCTGACCAACGTTCTTCCGGCCGTCCCCCTCGACGGAGGATACATCTTCAGGGACGGTCTGGAGTCAGTGGTGGAGAGGACGAACCCCGACATGGCCGCTGAGAAAAGGGAGGCCTACGTCAGATACGTGTCCTACTTCCTCGCCCTGTTCATACTGGCGTTAATCTTGTGGCAGATTATCGGTCCGAGAATCTAGTTCGTGATTATCTCGAACCCGCCATCGACGAAGATCAACGGGAAATAGCCTCTCTTGTGGCCCGTCTTCCTCATCTTGACAACGCTCATGAACAGGTTGACGATCCTGTCCTCCCTCCTGAGATCTAGATGGATTATGCCGTCAGAGAGGAAATCTTCTCCATTGTCCGAGAACATGCCCGAGTCCTGCTTCATCTCAGCGATCAGGAATGTGGTGATTTCCAGGTCCCTCAGCCACTCGAAGAACCTGAAGAGTTCGTCCCTGGGATCCTCGAACTTCGCCATCACCTGAAGGACCGGCAAGGAGTCCACAACGAGCAGGTCGAGATCCATGCTCTTCTTCAGGTTGCCGACGTACATCTTGAAGACCTCCATCCAGGACTGCTTCGAGAGCTGCTTCAGCTTCTTTCTTATCATCGCGAGGTCCAGGACTGACATCTGCTTCTCAAGACCCTTGACATCCATCCCCATGCCAGCCATGTTGTCGAGCATGCTCTCCCTGCTCTGCTCAAGGGTGACGTATGCGCCTCCCCGACTGTCCTTCGCGTTCCGGTACAGGATGTTGAATGCGACGGAGGATTTCATCGTTCCAGGCTTTCCCGCGATCAGGACAACGGATCCTCTTGGAACGCCGCCCTGCATCTGCTCGTCCAATCCACGGATGTATGTTTTGATCCTGTCTTCAGTCATGTGATCCCTTCTGCTCCCATCCAGTCTGACGTTGTCTATTAAAGGTTATTCCCCCATTATCACAACTGAGATTGGAGACAGGACTGGCCTGGTCTGACGTGTGAGATCTATCCCTTCTCCAAGGCCCCCAGCGCGTAGATGCCGTCCGTCCTCTCCGCCTCGTTGACCTCGCCGTTCAACATTCGCATCGTTCTGAAGTCCTCCTCGAATCCCAGCGATTTGGCCAGCTCCGCGGCCCGTGGGTTTGCGTGAGGCACGAAAATCCTAGCTCTGTCTGCCAGAACATTGCCGAGTATCCCTCTCAAGAGCAGCTCCGCGGCATCCGGGCTTCCCGATTCGGCTATGAGCGGCCCGATTTCGCAGGATTTCTCCGTGCATGTGGCGATGACATAGCCCGCGGGGACGTCGGTCTTGAGCAACAGCTGGGGGAAATCTCTCCACATCCGTTGTATGATCCTGGACCTGTTCCCGCCGAAGTATGCAGCATCCAGCGCTGCAATCTGCTCGAGATCCGTCTCCTTCGCCACATCCACATCCGACGAACCGAATCCAGTCGTGTCGATCGACATCGTGGAAACGGGGAATTCCTGTCTGAAGCCGAGTCTTTCGTAGAACCGAATCGTGTTCACGTAGGACGCAAGATGAACGGTCTTCACACCGACGCTCCCAAGGTAGTCCACTGCGGTGCTGACGAGCTGCGTCCCAATGCCCGTTCCTCTGGATCCTTCGGCCACGATCACATTCCCAATCCACGCTACAGGTCCGTAGGATGTCGCGGTCGTCAGACCGACTGGCCGCTTCTCCACCTCGGCGATGAAGCATCCTTCGGGCTCGTAGCCCAGCAGCCTCGCAAAATCGTTCTCGACATAGGCCCAATCTTCCGAATCGGTCAGAGATACGGCGAACGAGAAGTCCCCAGGCGTCATCCTCCTTATTCTCATTCCTTCATCTCGTAGCCTTCGTCGCAATCGTGACTGCCGTGCGTGACGTACTTCTTGTCCCCGCGCATGTGCTTTATCATGCATGGTCCGAATTCGTCATCCTCCGCCCCGTACCACTTGTCGCAATCCTTGCAGTGCAATTCGGGCATTACATCCCCCAGAAAGGGTCCTCTTCTCTCTTGATTTCCTTGACCCGCTCGAGGACCTCCTTCTCATCCGGATTGAGGTCCACGGAATCGAGTTCCTTGGCCGCGGACTCGGGGATGTCCACGTACAGAACGTCTCCCGGACTCATCTGTCTCCCCACCGTGACACCGTCCACCGCCATCGCGATCTCACTGCCGGCGATGGCTTCCTTGAGGCTATCCTCACCGCTCCTCAGGCTCTTGATCTTGCCTATGACCCTGCCATCATCCCTGAGCAGGCCGACTCCCTGACGGATTCTTCCTGCGAGTACACGCACACCCACGATCGCTGGCTTGCTCGCGCGGAATATGTGGTCCTCGAGCAGGAGGATCTTCCCGGGATGAG
>JAJISH010000219.1 GCA_022848825.1 Thermoplasmatota archaeon | reverse complement strand
GCCGAGCTGGAGGACATGGAACGGGCGTCGATCCCCGTCCTGAGGAGCTGCATCGAGAGCGGTGGCAGGTACGGCCTAAGGCTCTGCGACATCACCGCCAGCTTCCCGCAGTACGACGTCGAGAGGTCGAAGAAGATCCTCAGCTACATCGAGACCGTCGACAGGATGAGGGTCGAGCCGAGGTACGACCAGGAGCTCGATTCCCTGCTGAGGCAGACGCTTGACATCCCGCCGGAGAAGAGGACGGTTCTGGCACTCGTCAGGCACTTCAACATCGGGATCTACAAGGCGAAGAGGCTGGAGGCGGCGCTGAAGGAGTTCGCACCGGACGAGGGTCCACCGGAGGTCGTGAGAGTGAAGTCGCTGATGGGCGAGGACTACCACGGTGGCGCTCCAAAGATGCCCGCCAAAGCGGCAACGCCCGCCACGAAAGCGGCCAAGCCTCCCGCCAAGAAGGGACCGCTCGAGGGAAAACACTGCGGGATGCACAACGGGAAGGCGGTCATGAAGCACGACTGCGGCGAGTACTTGTGCGCCGCGTGCACGAAGGATGAGGAGGTGTGCCCGTACTGCCAGGAGCCGTTGCGGAAGGCTGCCGTGCTGAAACCGAAGCCGCAGCCCGAGCGGCGGGAAAGGCCGCCGAAGGACGAAACGAGGGACTTCTCCAGACTGTGACGCTCCCGAGCGGCGGGAACGCGCTGTGCAACTATGTGCCTTTCAGGATCTCGCGGGCGATGACGAGCCGCTGAATCTCGCTCGTTCCCTCCCCTATCTCCGTGAGCTTGACGTCCCTGAACATCCTTTCGACGGGGTAGTCCTTCGTGTATCCGTACCCGCCGTGGATCTGTATCGCCTTGTTCGCGGCCCGCATGCCCACCTCGGACCCGAACAGTTTGCACATGGCCGCATGTTTCTTGAACCTCTTGCCCTGGTCCTTGACGAAGGCGGCCTTGTAGACGAGCAACCTCGCGGCCTCGATCTCCGTCGCCATGTCCGCCAGCATCCACTGCACGGCCTGGAAGTTGCTTATGGGCTGCCCGAACTGCTCCCTCGTCTTCGAATATTCGAGGGACGCTTCAAGACATCCCTGCGCGATTCCAACCGCCATCGCGCCGATGCTTATCCTTCCCCCGTCCAGAACCTTGAGGACGTCTCTGAAGGCAGTGTCCTTCTCACCCAGCAGGTTCCCTTCCGGGACCGCGCAGTCCTCGTAGATCAGTTCCGATGTAACGCACGCGTTGAGCCCGAGCTTCTCCTCCTTCTTCCCGAGGGAGAACCCGGGCATGTCCTTTTCAACGGCGAAGGCGCTGATGCCCCGGGTGCCCTTCGACTTGTCGGTGGAGGCGATGATGACGAACGTCTCCGCTTCGTGCCCGTTCGTTATGAATGTCTTCCTGCCGTTGAGTATCCATTCCCCGCCCTTCAGCTCGGCGGTCGTGGCGACGGCGCCGGCATCCGACCCAGCGCCAGGCTCCGTGAGCCCCCATGCGCCCATGACCTTCCCTCCCGCCAGGGCGGGCAGGTACTTCCTCTTCTGCTCCTCGTTCCCCGCGATATCTATGTGCCCTGCGCAAAGGGAGTTGTGGGATGCCATTATCAGCCCCGTCGAGCCGCACGCACGGGAGACCTCCTCGACCGCAATGGCGTAGCAGATCGTGTCCATGCCCGCCCCGCCGTGCTCCGGGGCGACCGTCATACCCATCA
>JAJISH010000218.1 GCA_022848825.1 Thermoplasmatota archaeon | reverse complement strand
CTCTTCTCAACTCATCCTCCACGACCGCGTACAGCTCCGAGCCAATTCCCTTCCTCTGGGACCCGGGCTCCACCCCGATCCATTTGATGTCCGCCTTGTCGTCCACTGTTGTGTGCACGATGAAGCCCACGGTTCTTCCGCCCTCTTTTGCCACGTGAGTTCTGTGGACGCTCAGATCACGA
Organism: Thermoplasmatota archaeon; assembly: GCA_022848825.1. Lineage (GTDB taxonomy): Archaea > Thermoplasmatota > Thermoplasmata > RBG-16-68-12 > JAGMCJ01 > JAGMCJ01. The sequence continues at coordinate 1,690 of JAJISH010000218.1, read as the reverse complement.
GGAATGGATGTACCAATGGCGATGTTGTCGAACCAACGCGGACTGAGACTCTTCGCAACGCGCATCACTCCCTGCCGGTCGTCTTCGATCGCCTCGCGGATGTTCACATTCCCGGGAAGAATCCGATTGGACTTCAAGGTTTCTACAGCACTTCTGCAACGTCCTTGGCTTTGGGCGGCTCCGCTATGACACTGCGCTGCCACGTTCCGCGCGAAACCCAGATGACCGCCAGAATGGCACTCACCAGATTGCTTAGCGCCATTCCTATCCAGATTCCGCTAGCGCCGTAGCCCAGCGTGAAAGCCAACACAAACGAGAACGGTATCCTCAACATCCACAGTCTCACAATACCAAGGACCATCGTGGGAACGGTGTGGCCCGACGCCATGAACGCAGACTGGACAGTCGCAAAGATGCCGAAGAACGCGATCGAGAGCCCGAATAGAGCGAAGAACCTGGCCCCTTCTTCAATCACTATCGCGTCGTCGATGAAGACTCCGATGATCTCCGCTCTGAAGACGTAGAAGATGGCTGAACAGATGAACAGAAAGACCGCTGTCAAGGCCATGGTTCTGTACAGGATCTTGCTGGCCCTTTCCTTCTTTTGCGCCCCGAGACATTGCCCCATCATCGTGACCGCGGCACCCGTCAGACCTCCTGTGATGATGAAGACGATACCGATCACCCTGTCCCCTATGCCGTACGCTGCAAGCACCTCCGTGCTTATGCCCGCCGTGAAGGCGACCATTATCACGAACCCGAGTGCGACCATGGAGTGGCCCACTGAAGCAGGGATCCCTATCTTGAAGATCTGCTTGGCCCTGTCCTTTTCTATCTTGAGGTCAGACACCGATATGGTCAGAGTCCTCTTCCCTCGGAAAAGGAGGTGAAGAGCGACGAACCCGCCAATGCTGCGCGATATCAGCGTCGCTATTCCGGCTCCCAGGATGCCATAAGCAGGAACGAGCCCGTCGACGCCCAGGATCAGGATAGGGTCCAGGACCATGTTCAGACCAACGCTGAACGCGATGATGTACATCGGTGTCCGGGTGTCCCCCCAGCCCCGGAGTATGAACGAGTAGACCATGACGATGAACATGAAGGGCATGCCCGCGAAGATCACCTTGATGTAAGGCGATGCCTGCCCGACGACATCGGGCGCGGCGCCCATGAAGTGGAGGATGAAATCGGTTCCCAGTACGCCGAGGACGGACATCACGATCGACAGGATCGTGAGCAGTGACATTACCTGGCCCGCCGACCTTCTCGCCTCGGTCTCATTCCCCGCGCCGGCATGTTGGGAGACGAGCGCAACCCCCGCCACGCCCAGGCCCGCAGCAACGGAGACGAACAAGAAGACCAGAGGCCATGCGAGGTTGGCCGCGGCAACCGCCTCGACGCTGACCTTGCCCAGCCAGTATGTGTCGACGAGGTTGTACAGCATCTGGAACACATTCGTCAGCATTATGGGCCAGCCGAGGACCAGCAATGTCCTGACGATGGGTCCGTGCAGGATCGACTTCTGCATGCGCTCTGGCACCGCACTCTGTGTTCTCGCCATTCTTCCGCACCAATGTCGTCTATGCCTGTCGATGCTTACCGAGGCTACCCGCTTGGAATCCCAGAATCGCGCTCATCTGAGCCTATAGTCAGCGTGCCTACTCGCTCTCAACGGGAGGTTCTGCTGGCT
>JAJISH010000217.1 GCA_022848825.1 Thermoplasmatota archaeon | reverse complement strand
TGCGAGCCCGGCTCTGGGAGACGTTGACTTCGACGGCGACCTGGACATGGTGGCGGGCAACCTGAGCGGGGGACTTAGCTTCCACGAGAACATATGGACGCCCGATAACCCCTTCTGGACGCCGAACAACGCCTCTGTGTTCGGGGAAATCGATTTCGGCGAGGTTAATATGCCCGACTACAGCATGCCCACGTTCGCGGACGTGGACTTGGACATGCTTCAGGAGATCGCGATAGGAGATGTCGCGGGATACGTCCACTACATCCCGAATGCAGGAATGGCCTCCAATCCGAAGTTCCTGATTTGGGACAACGTTAAGACGTCGTTCAACTCGTTCAATCGAGACCACTACTACATCGACGACTCGGATGTCCTCCTAAAGGAGAGAACGATTCCCGCCAAGATGATAGACTACGTCAATCTGATAAACTCAGTCCCGGACCACATGGTCGATGAGCTTGCCTTCTCGGTCGCCAATACCGCAACGGCATCGCTGATGCACAGCGCGACCTATCCCGACGCGTACAGGAACAACACGGAGGCCCTCTACTACAACGACATGTTCATCGACTACGCGGACATCCTCGACCTCGGTGACTTCGCGAGCGGGGACTACTACTCCACGCTGAGGTACTGGGTCAATGAGAGCGGGATCAGAGTGGAGTACATCGTTCCGACTGACGTTTACTACTGGGACCTCGCCCATCCGAGGATCTCCTACGAGCTGCCCACTTTCATCAATCCGAATGTGGTGACCAATCTCCATGGGGGCGCGGCCGCTCCCCCGGCAGGGAAATTCTGGCGATGGTACCTCTTCAACGAGAACGATACTGTCTGGCCCGCGGATCCTGGGGGGGCTTTCAAGTACCCAAAGGACGAGGGTCCTCCTCTGATGAAGGAGAAGCTGACGGGAGTGACGACCGCGTGGAACGTGACCAATCACATCTCTCCGGCGGGATACGGCAATGACGGGCACAATAACTCGAGACCGTGGAACTACAGCGACCACGCGGTCGAGAGAGTGAGTCACTGGGTCAGCCTCACCCTAGCTCTCAACGCTATGGAGGGCGGCGACACGAACAGACCCAGGCAGCCCGTCAGAATAGCTCACGAGCACAATGGCAACTGCGGGGAGCTGCACGACCTGACGACCGCTGCATTCAGAGCTGCACTGATACCAGCGATAGGTGTGATGAGCGCGGCGGAGGACCACTGCTGGAACGAGTTCTGGCACAACGGTTGGCAACATCTTGACAACTATTGGAGCAATGGCGCATCGATCATAGGGAACAACGACTTCAAGCACTACACGCCTGGATGGAACAGAGACTGGACCGCGATATACGGTGTGGAGGGCGACACGAGAGTGCTGAACCACATCGACAAGTACCATCACGAGGAGGACTACAACGGGGACGGGTTCCAGGACAGGGGCAACGTGAGCGTCAAGGTCATCGATGCGAACGGCAATCCTGTTGATGGCGCCAAGGTCTCGATCGCCGGGTGGAGCTTCGGCCCGCCCTACGCGAGCATAGGCGACTTCTCCACCTACACGGGCCCGGATGGCGTTGCGTTCTTCACTACTAGCGAGTCCCGCCAAAACGACACCTTTGATGACGGGATCCAGATAGACGTCAGCAGCAAGTTCGGGGGCGGCTCGCTGAACCCTGGCTACGCCAACAGGTACAAGATCTGTATCGATCCTCCCAACCTTCCGCTGTACAGCTATCAATATCAGGTGGCAAAGACTGTGCCGAGGCCATGGTTGGAGGCAACCCCGACCGCACCGCCGCTGGGCGAAGGGTATTGGCTGGATGTGGATTTCGATGTCCAATTCGGGGTTCAGCACCCCCTTGCGGATGCCACGTCCCACGCGGACGATCAGTTCGACGGTGACAGGGTCGCTCATCCCGAGTACTTCTGGGACAACATCACACTGGATACATTCATCGCGGACGAGCCGAACTTCCAGAAGTACATCAGAGGGGAGGCATTCGATTCCACCAATCTCTCGTTGAACGTCTCTTCCGGCAGCGTGTTCCTCGGCCTTCCATCGAGCGGGAACTGGTACTTCGTCCTCTCGAACAGGGATTCACTGGAGACGAAGAAGATCGTGAACGTCACCATCAGGCTGATAGAGGACCTGCGTCCGGGGGCACCCCACATCACAAGAGGGGCATTCACCGGTGTCTCACAGGAGGATATTACGCTGACCTGGGAGAGAAGCACTGACGACGGACAGGGCGAGGATGATATCCTCGCGTACACCGTGCACAGGGCGCCCGACTACCACGGACCGTACTCCCAGATGGACGCGATTGCGGCGGACGGTCGTCTTTACTACAACTGGACCGATCCCGGACTGGGAATCGGGGACCTGACGGACTACTTCTACTACGTGGTCTGTCACGACAACCTCTCGGCGATGAGAAGCCCCGAGACGGCAGGCAAGGTGGTCCAGTACATGTACCCGGGTGCGAACCTGCTCTCTGTTCCTGTGTATGCGGAGGACACGAGCGTTCCGGCGGTCCTGGCGACCGTGAGCTTCGACGGCGTCAGGATGTACGATGCCGGCGATCCTGCCGACCCGTGGAAGTCCTACCACAAGGCCAAGTACGTCAACGATCTGCAGGGGATCCAACCGCTCGATGGCATATGGGTCAACGCCCTCTCCGAGGGGAACTTGACGGTCATCGGTCTCATCCAACCTTACCACTCGATCGACATGCAGCAGGGGTGGAACCTGGTGGGCTATCCGTCATTCAACGCGACCTATACTGTTGGCGACCTGAAGGCTGAGCTTGGTGCGATGAGGGTTGAGGGTTTCGATCCTTCTTCTCCGCCGTACTTCTTGCAGGTCCTTCCGAATGCTTACGTTCTGAACGCTGGAGAGTCGTACTGGATTGAGCTGCCCGCCCCCGCAACGTGGAATATCGAGACGTGAGCCCCCGCCAGGCGAGGCGTAGCTCAGACGCATATTCCTTTGGGATCTCACCCCCCGTTGGGACCGCGTAGGAGATGCCAACCTACTTCAGAAATCGATTTCTTCCAGGGTGACGTTTCCCGGTCTGTCCGTGGCGTACACCTCGACCGTCGTCCCTGCGACGACGTTCTCTTCCCTCGTCGTGCACCGCCAAATGGTCGCGTTGTACTTGTCCCTGACCGCGTCACCTTCCTCGAGGATGTTACCGTCCTTCTTCAGAGCAACATGAACGCCGACGACCTCCGTGTCATCGATCGCGCGAACGACGACTTCCATGCCCAGCTCTTTCGTGTGCCGGATCTCGATCTGTCTTATGACAGGAGGTTTCATGAAGTCCCTCAAGGCAACCTGATATGATGTCAGCCGCTGCTTCTTCGCCTTGTCCTTATAGATCTCAATGTCCTGCACTGCCTTCGCGTACACGGTGGCGTCTCGGAACCTTTCTTGATGAGCTACCTGCCTCTCCGTGAACTTCCTGTCATTGGGGTAAGTGGGCGCGGAAGCGATGTATGGTCTTCCCTTCCATTCCT
>JAJISH010000216.1 GCA_022848825.1 Thermoplasmatota archaeon | reverse complement strand
AGATTCTCGATCAGCGGGCGCTGCGGTGTGTGAACGACCCCGCCGTTGTTCCTGAACGAAAGCCCGGCGACTCCCGCGACGTCACCGTCTCTCAGAGCCTTGATAAGCTCCACGAACGTCACTTCGCCCTCTCCCCTGACGATGTAGTCGATCTCGGGGAAGTCGTTGAGGGAATCCTCGGTCGTGAATGAGAAATGCTGACCGCCCAGGACCGTGACTATGTCCGAGCTCACCCTCTTCGCCGCTTCCGCGACCTTTGCACAGGCATATGCATTGGCCGTGAATCCCGAGGCGGCCACGACGTGTGGAGCGAACGATTCGATGCGCTTCTCGACATCTTTCCAGCCCTTCCTCTCGGCCTGGCAGTCAAGGACCTCGATCTCGACGTCGGGCAGCTCCCTCTCCAGGTACGCCGCGAGCACCAGCAGTCCCGTGGGCGGGGGAAGATACTCGCCCATGAGAAACCAGTAGTCCTTGGGCGGCTCGACGAACAGGACCTTCGTGGACATTCTCTCCCGCTCCTTGACCCGAAACGGTGCCTTCCCCTATATATCGGTAACCCGGCGGCTCCTCGGAGCAGGCCTGCCCAGCGAAGCGCTCAGGTCTCAGGATCCGGGAACGTCCAGTATCAGGCTGAAGGGCACCTGGCCCCCGTCATCATCGTCCACGCTCGCATCCATCGCGTAGCTGCCCGATGCCCAGTAGTAGTGGACGATGAGCGAACTCGCGGAGAACGGGTAGTTGCCGTCGGGGCTGTTCGGCGGGTCGGGTGCCAACCCGTCATTGAAGAACGGGACCGAGTCCGAGGTCCCGTCTCCCCAGTTGACGTTGAAGATGATATCATCGCTTCCCCTGTCGTGGACCGTCGCGGAGAGGGTTATCTCGCCCAACGGCACGTACAGGCCGTTGTTGATGAGGTCACACACGTCCTTCGCCTCCTCCAGCTCGCTCATATTGGCGGAACCGAGGATCAGGGCCTCCGTCCAGTAGATGACATCGCCCACGGTAGTTTCGTTCTGCCCCGGTATCCTGACCAGAGTGGTCATGTTCAGCTTGCCCGATGCGACGTTCAGCCAGAGGGCCATCAGCTGACCTTCGGCCTTCTTCTGCATGTCGCTGCCCGAGGCCCCCTTGAGGATCTCGTAGACGTGCCCCTTCACGTTGACGTTCGCGAAGACATCGGAGTTGGAGTTGATGAACTGGATGTAATCGTCTCTGATGCCCGTGTGATTGCCGTAGGGGTCGATGACGTCGTGCTGATGCTTCCAGTAGCCCACGGTCCTGGGCGTGTTCACCTTGAACGTGTAAGAGAAGTCGTCCACGATCGGGTCCAGGTTCAGCACGTCAAGTGACACGTCCCTCGCTTGGGAGTCACCATCGTCGTCCGTCACGATGATCTCGAACCCGAGGTCGAAGTCGTCCCCGTATACGTGGCTTGCAGTGAACGAGCCGGTTGCGTCCGGTCTCTCGTTCTCCTCCGTCACCGTGGGCACGGATGTCTGACCGTCCCGCCAGTCCACCGTGGCGGTGTGCGTGTCGAGCCATCCGGGGTCGTGGAAGCTGACGATTATTGTGAACATCTCGCTCTCGTAGGCGTTGGGAGGAGTCACGGTCTGTATCCGGACGACGTCTATCGTGGGCGCGACGTTGTGGCACGCGAGGCTCGAGCGGGCGGTCTCTCTAGCCTGCAGGTCCCAGACCTCCAGCACGATCTCCGTGAGGGACGGCCCGTCCTCG
>JAJISH010000215.1 GCA_022848825.1 Thermoplasmatota archaeon | reverse complement strand
CGAGCTCGGGGAGGGCGAATCGGTCTGGAACGGCCTGCACGGACGCTTCCTCAAGTACATGGCGGTCCTGCAGACATTCCGGGGAATCGAGACCCCCGCCTTGGAGGACATAACGATAACATTCGGTCTGGTTCCCGCGGACCCCAAGATACTGCGAACCGTGCCGACGCACCTGGAGCCCAGCTATCCCATTGATGGGCAGATCACGGTCTTCTTCTCTGAGCGGATCGACATTTCGTCAGTGCAGTTCACCATCCAGCCTGACGTCGCATTCATAGCGAACTGGAGTCTTGCGGACACGGTCATGACACTGAGCCATGCCGTCGACTTCACGGAGAGCACGACGTACACGATGGAGATCACTGCAGCCAAGGACATGGATGGGAACGATCTGGTACCGGGACCTGTCCCGAACCCGTGGACGTTCACGACCGTGAATCTCTTCCCGTACATGGTCGATGTCAGTCCGTACTTCGTGGAGGACGTTCCGCTGTCGAAGCCCATCGAGATACTGTTCAGCGAGACGATCAACAAGTCGAACCTCCTGTGGAACATCACTCCCGACCCTGGAGGGTGGTCCGAAACGTGGAGCTTGGGCGACACGAAGGTTGCCCTCTCACACTCCAACCTCTTCGAGTTCTGCACCTGGTATGAGTTCGAGGTCAGGTACGCGGAGGACCTTTCGGGTAACCAGCTCGTTCCCGGACCTCCGCCGAATATGATAGCGAATCCATGGAACTTCAAGTCGTACTGCGACGCCCCGTACATCATCTCCACGGTCCCGGGACCCTTTCAGTCCTCTGTGCAGATCAGCCAGAGCATCTTCGTCGGGTTCAGCGAACCGATGGACCAGAGCAGCCTGGTCTGGACGATAGACCCCGATCCGGGCGGCTGGAGTGTGGCTTGGAGCAACCCCGTGGAGGTTGGCCTCCATCATGCCAACGATTTCGTCGAGTGCACGAGCTACACCGTGGAGGTGACGCAGGCCAAGGACCTGAGCGGGAAGGACCTGCAACCATGGGAGCATCCGAACCCGTGGATCTTCACGACGGTCTGCGACAGCCCGCACATAATGCACACCGTACCGGAGGACGGGGCGGTCGATGTGCCCGTCAACGGCACGATCTATCTCGCCTTCAGCGAGGGCATCGACCACGCGTCGTTCACGTGGGAGATCACTCCAGACATTGGAGCTTGGGCCGAGGAGTGGATGCTCGTCGTCCTCCAGCTGACTCCGCTCGGGGTGCTGGATGAATGCACCAACCACACGCTCGAGGTGACTTACGCCCAGGACCTGTCGGGCAACCCCCTGGTTCCCGGTCCGGTTCCGAATCCATTCACCTTCAAAACTGCCTGCATCCACCCGATCGTATTATGGACGGAGCCCGCTGACCAGACGCATGATGTCCCGTTGGACGCACCGATCCTCGTCAAGTGGAACGAGCCCATGAACGTCTCCGCCTTCACTGTGGAAATCGCCCCGGACATCGAACTGGTTGCGAACTGGAATCCTGCGGAGGACCTTGTGACACTCACTCACAGCGAGGACTTCATCGGGAGCACGACTTACACTGTCTACGCGAACGGCTACGACAAGGAGGGGCACCAATGGAGGCCCTCACCAACGCCGAATCCGTGGATGTTCACAACGGTTCCAGCCGACAACCCGTACATCGTCTCCAAGGACCCTGACATTGGGGAAGGGAACGTGCCGTTCTTCAAGGACATCACCGTCGTTTTCAGCAAGCCCATGAACGAGTCCACTGTGACCTGGAACATCTCTCAGGGAATGGCTCTCACCGGGAGCTGGAGCAACGGCAGCACGCGACTGGTTCTCACACACGCGGAACAGTTCATCGAGTGCGCGAATTACGACATCGAGGTCGACGGGTACGACTGGCAGGGTCTGAGGTTGGCCTCTCCGATGGCCTATCCAAAGGTCTGGTTCTTCTCGGCTGTGTGCTACCGTCCGTACATGGTCTCGATGTCACCCGAGGACGGGGTGGTCCAGGTCCCGCTGAACGAGACGATGGTCGTGGAGTTCAGTGAGACGATCAACGAGACGACCCTCGAGTGGGACATCAATCCTGACCCGGGCGGGTGGGTCCTCGAGTGGAACTGGAACAGCTCCATCGCTTACTTCAACCACAGCGTCGACTTCACCGAGTGCCTGGAGTACGATGTGGAGATGATCAGCTTCAAGGACATGGACGACAGGCTGATGAAGCCCGGGCTCGTGCCCAATCCGTGGGGCTTCATGTCGCAGTGCGGGAACCCTTACATCGTGTCGACCGACCCGGACCATCTGCAGGAAGGGGTTCCCTTCGACCACCCGCTCACAATCGTCTTCAGCGAGCCCATGACAACGGACACGGTGGCCTGGTCCCTGGATCCGAACTACTGGCCGCCAGACACGATAGTATTCACCGTTCAGTGGTTCGACAACGACACGAGGGCGGTGTTCAGCCATGTCATGGACTTCCATGTCTGTCAGGAGTACT
>JAJISH010000214.1 GCA_022848825.1 Thermoplasmatota archaeon | reverse complement strand
CTCCCAACCCTTCTGGTAGTCGTATCCGCCTGATTCCGTGAACGTTGCCGTCTCGCCGGTATCGACGAACGTGACAGTCTTCGTCTCGTAGCCGCTCTTGCCGGGCGACCACGATATCGTGAGCTGGCCGCCGAGGGGCATCTCGCCGTACCACTGGATCGTGAGATCTGTCGCGTATCCGTCGTTGGCGTCGGGACCCCAAGCGAACTCGTCGTCCGGCGTAGTTCCGACGACGAAGGGGTCCGTGAATGGCGGGAACGGATTCCCAAAGCCCTGCCAGTTGAACTCGTCCGCGTAACTGGTGTAGTGTCCAGTGGCGGGATCTATCTCCTCGACGTCACCGATCTGCCAGACGGTCGTCGAACCATTCGACCAGACGGGCGGATGAGGTATCCCACCGAAGGCGGTCAATGACAGGCCCACAACAGCTATCACCGCTGCGATCTTCAATATTCTCCCCTCCAGATGGAAGAATACCTTTCACCTTACATAAAGATTGGCTCACCTTTGAACGACGATCGTGATGACATCCTCGTCCCGGAGCACGTGGTTGATCCCGACCGTCTGTCCAGGGAACTTCGCGCTCCCGCCCCAGACGTTCGCGTATCTGAACTTCTCACGGAAGTCGCGGTGGATGGCGTCGCAGACCATGCCGACCGTCGAACCGTCCTTCACGACCAGCGGCTCGGAGCGGTCCACATCCCCTCCCTGCGGCTTCATGTAGATCCGGATGAACTCCAGCTCGCTGAATATGCTCTCCCTGAGCCCGTCCAGGCCGTTGCCGTTGAGCGCGGAGATCGGAACGGCCCTCCACGGCTTCAGCTTCTTCGTGATGCGGCTGATCTCCTTCTTGGGCACGAGGTCGATCTTGTTGAGCACGACGAACCCGGGGATGTAGGCCACATTGCCCGCCAGGAAATCGATGAGCCTCGCCTCCGTGATGTCCTCCTTGACAAGTATGTCGGCGTTGACGTGTCCCCACTCGCGGAGCATTCCCTCCATCACGCCCTCCTCCACGTGCGTCAGCTTCCTCGTGGAGCTGATGGTGAGGCCGCCCCTTTCCTTGCGCTTGATCGTGATCTCCGGCATCCTCTGATTGAGCCGTATGCCGCCCGCCTCGAGCTCGCTGACGAGCACGCCAATGTCCCAATCGCGGACATCGACGACCAGGAGGATCAGGTCAGAGGACCTCGCGACGGAGAGGACCTCGCGGCCGCGGCCGCGCCCTCTGGCGGCACCGTCGATGAGGCCTGGCATGTCGAACAGCTGGAACTTCGCTCCCCTGTAAAGCATGACCCCCGGTATCACGTTGATCGTGGTGAAGTCATAGTCGCCGACCTCGCTCTCAGCGTCCGTGAACTGGTTGATGAGCGTGCTCTTCCCCACGTTCGGGAGTCCGACGATCCCCACGGTCGCGTTCCCGGACTTCCGGATGCCGAAGCCCACGGCGGCACCCGTTCCAGGCCCCCTCTCCAGCCTCTCCCTGAGCTTCGCGAGCCTGGCCTTCAGCTTCCCGATGTGGTGTTGCGTCGCCTTGTTGTATGGGGTCTTCTGGATCTCCTCCTCGATGTCCTGCATCTGATCCTCGATCTTGCCCATCGACTGGAGAACCTCCTCGTGGTTGAAAACGGTTTCGTCCGATCAGGGAGCCAAGGTCGTTCCCGCGCGCCCCTCCATGGCCTCGGGGAAACCGTCCAGGGAGCATACGATCGCCCTCTTGCCGCCCGCCTCGATGAACTCGACCGCCGCACGGATCTTCGGTCCCATGCTTCCGGGCGGGAACTGGTCCTCCTGGAGATACCTCTTGGCGTCCGCGAGAGTGATAGTGTCCAGCTCCACCTGCTCCTTCGTCCCCCAGTTCAGCGAGACCTTCTCCACGTCCGTGATGAGGACGAGCGTCTCCGCCATCAGCTCCCTGGCCAGCAGGCTGGCGGTGCGGTCCTTGTCTATCACCGCATCCACGCCCTCGTATCTCTTGCCTTCCTTGACGACGGGGATCCCTCCCCCGCCGCACACGATGATGACCTTTCCCCGGGGTTTCATTCTCAAGTACTCCCTGATCCCCTCCATCTCGAGGACCTCGAGCGGCAGCGGTGATGGGACGAGCCGGCGGAAGCCACCGCGCATCTCGTCCTCCTTCATGACCCATCCCTTCTTCTTCATCAGGTGCGCGGCCCGGCGCCTCTTGTAGTACGGCCCGATAGGTTTCGTCGGGTTCCCGAAAGCATCGTCCTGGGGGTCCACCAGCACCTCCGACACCAGCGCGAAGACTGGCCTGGACTCGTTCTCCTTCCTCAGATCGTTGACGATGCTCTGCTGCAGGAAGTACCCGATCTGCCCCTGCGACTCGGCCACGCAGACGTCCATGGGATTGGCGGTGACGACCTCCCTCGCGCACTCGTTCTGGAGCAGGATGTTGCCCACCTGCGGTCCGTTGCCGTGCGTCAGTATGACGTCGTATCCCAGCTTCGCGAGGCTGACGATGTGAGGAGTGATCTTCTGCACATTGGACGCCTGCTCCTCGACAGCGTTTTCACCCGGGGGAAGGATCGCGTTCCCTCCCACCGCTATCACTATTCTGGGCATGGTCTCACCAGGGAACCTGAATCATCGACCCACTATCATATAAAGGTTTCAGCAACGTTATATATGCGGGACATTCTTAACGCCGCCAATGGGCTTCCAGGAGTCGTTCGAGGAGTTCAAAGGATCGAAGTGGGTCGTCCCCGCGTACATCGTTCTGGTCATCGTGGTCAACGTAGGACTGGTGTTCCTGAACCAGTGTCTCGCGACGATCCTCATCCCCATCAGCATGTTCGCGATTCCCTATTACATGGGAGAGAAGAGGTTCAGGTTCTTTCTGCTCCTTGGCGTAATCGTCATATTCGCGAATTCAGCCATTGTCGGGCTGCTCTGGTCCGAGGATGTGATGAACTATACGGTAAAGAAACAAACGAGCTCAGACGAGAACAAGACCATCACAAACGGGATATTCACCCCGACCGTTGGCTCCGCTGATACAGTATTCGACTTCACCTTGACGATCACTACGAACGAGACCAATCTGGGCACGATCCGGGTCTATGCCCATCTCTCGGAGGCCCTGGAATACAAGGAAGGCTCCGGTGAGATATACGAAATGACTGAAACGGACACTTTAGATTCCGATGCGAGTGACGGCAAGGATTACCACCTTTCGATCGTTCTGCCCAAAGGGCTGTACGCCACCCATTTCTCAGCGGACGTCAACGGCACATCGGTTGACACTCTCTACTACGATACACTCTCCGATGCCCATTTCAAGGTTCCAGGTCCGTACAACGCAGACTACTGGACGATATACGCATGGAACTTCCAGCTGATCCTCACCTTCATGATATTCACGACGATACTCTACTTCATCTTCGTCATGATGTACTGGTGGGTCGGCAAGTCGAGGATCGAGCGGACGAAGTGGGATACGAGGCTGCGCGAGGCAGGAGAACTCGAGGCCACCGATGCCAAGATCCCGGATTTCGAGTGCACGAACTGCGGGCGGGCTGTCCATGACGACGCCATCCGATGCCCGCACTGCGGTGCGATTTTCGAGGAGGGCGAAGAAGAGGAGATGGAGGAGGAGCCCGAGCCGGAGGAGTGAGGTCCTCAGCGGCGTAAGCGGCTCTTTCGGACTTGTTCTCGGCGGGAACACTTCCCTGTCCAGTCATCAAACTTAAATATCTCAGTCTCGATATAGATAAAGATTCAATGGATGGGATGGGGATAGTTTGGCAGTCAAATCTATAGCCGAAAGGCTGGCTCAGAAACAGAGGGAGATATCCGTATCGGAGTTCTTCGAGAGGAACAAGCACATACTCGGGTTCGACTCGCTCACGAGAGCGCTCATCACGTCGGTGAAGGAGGGAGTGGAGAACAGTCTCGATGCAGCGGAGGAGGCAGGCATACTTCCCGACCTCTACGTCGAGCTGGAGAAGCTCTCCAGGAACGAGTACAAGGTCATAATCGAGGACAACGGACCCGGCATAATCAAGCGGGTGGTCCCGAAGATATTCGGCAAGCTGCTCTACGGGTCGAGATTCCACAGCCTCCGGCAGGCGAGGGGGGCCCAGGGAATCGGGATCTCAGCGGTCGTCATGTACGCGCAGCTCACGACCGGCAGGCCCGCCAAGATCCGGACGAAGGTGAAGGAGCAGGACGTCGCCTACGAGATCGAGCTAATGCTCGACACGAAGAAGAACAAGCCCCAGAAGGTGAGGGACGACTTCGTCGTCTGGGACAAGGAGCACGGGACGCGGTTCGAGGCCATCGTCCGCGGCAGGTACGTCAGCGGGAAGCAGTCCGTGTACGAGTACCTGCGGGCAACTGCGATCGTGAACCCGCACGCCAGGATCGAGTACAAGTCACCCAACGGGGAGCACGTGATCTTCGAGCGGGCGACGGATGAGCTCCCGATGCCCACGAAGGAGATCAGGCCGCACCCGTACGGGATCGAGCTCGGAATGTTGATGAAGATGGCCAAGTACACCAAGAACATCAAGATGGTCTCCTTCCTCAAGACCGAGTTCGAGAGGATAAGCTACAGGGTCGCGAGGGAGATCTGCGAGAAGGCGGAGATCCCCCAGGACATGAAGCCCAAGAGGCTGAACCTCGAGCAGGGCAGGGCCATCCTGAAGGCGATAAAGAAGGTCAAGATAATGTCCCCGCCGACGGACTGCCTGTCCCCGATCGGCGAGAGGCTCATCAGGAAGGGACTCAAGAACGTGCTCGGGGACCTGAAGCCGGAGTTCTACTGCCCGCCCGTGACGCGCGAGGCGTCCGTGTTCGCCGGCAACCCCTTCGCAGTGGAGGTGGGCATCGTCTACGGGGGCGATATCCCCGCGGACCAGCAGGTCGAGGTCCTGAGGTACGCGAACAGGGTGCCGCTGCTCTACCATCAGGGTGGATGCGCCCTCACGGTAGGACTGGAGCAGGTCGACTGGAGAAGGTACGGGCTGGAGCAGCGCGGCGGGAGGGGACTGCCCTTCGGACCCGCCATAATCCTCGTCCACCTTGCCTCGACGAAGGTGCCTTTCACATCGGAGGCGAAGGACGCGGTCGCCAACATCGCCCTGATCACCGAGGAGATCAAGCGTGGGCTGATGGCCTGCGGGAGGAAGCTCAGGACGCATCTCAACAAGAGGAAGAAGAGGGCGAAGACGCAGGAGAAGTTCGAGATAGTCCAGAAGATACTGCCCGAGATCGCGACGAAGAGCGCGGGCATAATCCACAGGGAGGTCCCGAACCTGGACAGGACCATAACGAAGATAATGGACGTCATCTGGATAGACGAGAGCGTGGAGTTCTCGAAGAAGAGGCACAGGGTGACGATCGACGTGTACAACTACACTCCCACTGCGAAGAAGCTCACGCTCCATGCCATCATTCCGAACGGGAACCTGGACATGGATTCCGTGAACCCCAAGCCCAGCGAGGTGAAGGACAGCGGGAAGGTGACGTGGACGCTGAAGAGGATCCCCTCGTCCAAGAAGGAGGAGATCTCCTTCACCCTCTCGGGCCTCGACTCGGACGACTACGACGAGACCGAGCTGTACGTGAGCGGGATCAATCCCAAGTTCATCATCGGGGCCGAACCCCTGCCCGGTGACTGGGACATCGAGGTCAGGGAGTTCAAGCGGCTCGAGGTGGATGAGGCCCCAGAGGCGGACGAGACGCCCGCGGAAGAAGTCGATTACGATGAGGTTGACGAGGAACTCGAGGAGGACTCGTATGGAGAACAGCAGGAATCAGAAGCCTATTGAGGAGCTCTATCACATCGCCGAGAGCATCTACGACCAGCTCGAGTCCGGCGACATCCCGGGGATGAGCATCCCGCTGAGGACGAAGAGCAACATCAACTTCATGCCCAGGAAGGGCGTCTGGAAGTACGGGAAGGCCAAGGGCTCGAGGACCGCCAAGAAGCTCCGCGGGGCGTACATGCTTCTCCGAACGATGTACATGCTCGACTTCATAAGGGAGATGATCGAGGCGTCCAAGTCCTCGACGCTGAGGGAGATGTACTACATCTCGGAGGGCTGGGGGCTGGCGAAGTTCGGGTCGCAGAACGAGTCCAACCACCTCGCGGAGGACATGGAGATAATCACGGGATGCATGCGCGAGGACTTCAAGCTCAGGCCCGAGGAGGACGGTGCCAGGGTGATGGGCAACGTCACGATCGAGGAGACGAACAGGAAGGGACAGAAGAAGAAGATCAACTGCCGCGACGATGTCGGGGACTCGG
>JAJISH010000213.1 GCA_022848825.1 Thermoplasmatota archaeon | reverse complement strand
TTTTGGCCCGTCCGGAGTGGCCGGGTGGAGGTTGATCATGTCGTAGACCCTGCACATCTCGTCGCCGACGATGAGCATGTAGCCCGCCAGAACGCCGAGGTCCATCTCGTGCCCCTCGAGGCGCTTCACTATCTCCCGGTCGTACTCCCTCCTCCACCGCTTCAGTATCCCCTCGTCCTTCCTGCCCTCGGCCCTCATCTCCGGCTTGAACTTGCTCGAGGAGAACTGGATGAGCGGGTATCCGTAGCTCCTCACGAGGTCGAAGAAAAGGTCGCTCTGCTCGAACTCGCCGTCCTCGCGGTTGGTGAACACGAAGGATATCTCCCCCGGTATCGTCCCGTCCTGAATCCTGTCGTGCGCTTCGACGAGCAGCTCCCGCGCGGCTGGGTCCCTTCCCGTGGAGAACCATCCTATCTTGAACATGACCTCCCCGCCACCAGATTCTCTCTCCCGCCTAAAACCTTTCGCGTTCGACTAGGAATGATGCTTCCCGGATTCCTGTGGAATCCCCTTCTTCAGCTCCTCATATCTCTCCCGATAGAGTTTCGAGCAGGTCTCGCAGCAGAGATAGTGGGTTCTCCCGTCCATCTTGAGCGTGACAGGATCGTCAGTGATGGGTTTCCTGCACAGGTAGCAGGGAACGACTATCGATATCCCTTCCGAGATGACCGCATCGGGCTCCTTCTTCGTCGTCCTCACAACGCGGTCGATGGAGTACCTGTCGATCTCCTCCAGCCCCTCGAGCCAGGCAAGGAAGCTGTTGATCGTGGCTTCGCTTTCGGATACCAGTCTGCACATGAGCTTGGAGCCGCTGAGGACGAGGACCTCGCGGACATTCTCCTTCTCCGAAAGGCTCTTGGCCAGCTTCTCCAGGTGCTTCGGCTGACATTCTACTGAGACGATCGAGGTGGTCTCCTGGATCGCTTCCGTATCGATCAGTGCCGAGTATCCTCTGATGACTCCGCGTTCCTCCAAAGCCTTGACCCTCGAACTCACGGTCGGAGTGCTGACACCGATGGTCTTGCCAAGCTCCCTGAAAGAGATCCTGGCATCCTCCTGAAGATGCTTCAGTATTCTCGCGTCAGTCTCGTCGAGCTTCATTGTCATCGAGTAAGGTCAATCGCCTATTATACTTTTGTAAAGCAGGTGGTAGCATCCCCTTACAAACGTGAGAGGGAAGTAGGATAGATTAGCTTTCCCCAGTATTTTCCGTACTTCCTGAGAGTGAATCTCAATGATAGCTCAGTTTCTGCTCGTACTGAGAGAAGGTTTGGAAGCGGCCCTAATCGTCGGCATAGTCTTCGCATATCTGAGGAGGATTGGCAAGGGCCCGCTCACAAGATTCCTGACTCTGGGCGCCGCATCGGCGATCGGCGTCAGCATACTTGCGGCCCTGCTCATCTTCATGCTGGTAGGACAGCTCTCAGGTCCCCAGATGGAGATCTTCGAGGGAGTAGCGTCCCTACTCGCGGTGGGCGTTTTGACCATCATGATCTTTTGGATGTCCAAGAAGGGACCTGAGCTGAAGAGGGAAATCGAAAACAAACTGGACAGCAGGGTATCGAGAGGTGAGGTCTTCGCCGTGTTTGGGATATCCTTCATTGCCGTCGTGCGGGAGGGACTTGAGACGGTGCTCTTCCTCTTCCCGCTGGCTTTGTCTGATAGCGCGGCAACCATTCTAGGCTTAGTTGCCGGACTCGCTGTCGTCCTTCTCCTCCTCGTCCTCCTGATGAAGGGAATCGAGAGGCTGGACATCAAGAAGTTCTTCACAGTCACAGGAGTCCTCCTGATCGTCTTCGCTGCTGGCCTCACTGCGACCGCGGTCCACGAGTTCAACGAGGCTGGGGTCGTTCCGCCTGTGGTGAATGAAGTGTGGAACATCAACCCCTCGCAGAACCCAGACGGAAGCTATCCGCTACTCCACGAGAAGGGAGCAATAGGCGGGATCATGAAGTCCCTCTTGGGATACAACGGAAACCCATCCTTGACCGAGGTCGTCGCCTACGCCTCGTATTGGATAGTAATCTCGGGATACCTGCTCCTCACAAACGCGGAGACTGTGAAGCGCGTGCTTCGCGCGATGGGGGCCAAAGTCAGATTGCCATTGAGAAAGGGTCGGATGGCAGCGGTTCCTGGTGACGATATGCGGCTAGATGAAGCGACCGCCCGAGGGAGAGTGGAGAGGTGAGTGCGTTGACGGAATCGAGTGATAGAAACAGCCTGATCCTTGCCGGGCTCGTGGCTGGAGCCATCATCCTGATAGTTGGCATCACGTTGACCCTGTGGGACGCTGGGGGCATGACCGAAGACATGTGGAGCCATCACGGCATGGGACTGTCATTTCCCATGGGCATGTCTTTCGTGGTCCTAGGTGGAGTTGTCCTTGTCATCCTTATCGTCCTAGCCATTTCTCAGCCCCGCGGTGTCGAGAGGCCCGTGGCAGCCTACATCCCGATGACTCCCCTTCAGAATAAGGAGAACTGGACACCGGAAATGCGGGATCTGGCGCTGAGGCTCCTCCAAGGGGACGAGCGCAGAATGCTGAGGCAGATCTTCGACGCGGGTGGTCAGATACTTCAGAAGGACCTGGTGTATCGAGCGGGCTTCTCGAGGGCCAAGGTGACGAGGCTGCTCGACAAGTTGGAGAGGAAAGGTCTGATCGTCAGGGAGAGGCACGGTTCAACGAACCTCGTCCGAGTGCTAGAGGACCTAGGAGGTGAGAACGATGGGATTTCAGAAAAGTGAAACTCATTTCGCATCAATGATTAATATCGTTTCATCCGTTAAATTCACAAAGATGACGAAAAGCAAAGAGGTGACTGAATGGAAGCAGGAATGATAGCGACTCTCGTGATAGGATCGCTTCTGACGACGGGAGCGGTAGCCGGTATTGCATCGACGAACGGAGACATGATGCAGGGAACGATGGACGGTGGATCCGTGGGTGGATGGTATCACTCGATGGGTCACGGAATGATGCACGACCATGATGAGCACGAGGAATGCGAAGAACACATGGAAGAATGGGAACACGAGTACTGTGAGGAGTACGAGGAAGAGTGCGAGGACTGGGAGAACGGGAACCTCGAGGAAATGCACGAGGAATGCGAGGAGCACATGGAAGAGCGGGAGAGCGAGCACTCCTTCGACGACGAGGACCACGACGAGGATCACGAAGAGCACGACCATTGCGGCATGATGGGGTAAGCTGTCCGCGCGTTAGGCGGGAGAAGGGGGCATTGCTCCCCTTCCCCTTCACAGACGAGGATTATTCTTTTCGGGTCTTAAGACCCCGCCAGATGGTGTGGGACTTACATACATCAATCCAACTGAGGCTTTGGCATTCAATTGTCAAGGAGAATCCACAAAAGGAGGAAACTGCCTAGTAACACCAGGAGGAGGACACGGATCAAGCGTGCCCTCGGCCTCCAACGCGTGATAAGATGGGTCTCGTTAGTTGTCCTGTATGCAGTGTGAAGGTCAAGGCTGAGAACCTGCCCGATCACATGAAGAAGGTCCATCCTGGATCAGATGTACGGGTGAAACCGGTGGGGAGGAAGAGGAGGAATCCCTCGAGAGAAGGGGGCAGCAGGAAGGTCGTCTATGCAGTCTCGGCGGTCATGATCCTTGTCATGGGTTCGCTTCTCGTCTACAGCATGATCAGCAGTCCGGGCACACCGGAAATATCCATCAGTCCGCTCAGCTATAGCTTCGGAGACATATCCCAGCGCGAGGTTTCGACGACTGTCCAAGTCCGAAACACAGGAGATTCGGATTTGGTGATGACGGGCATCTCCACGTCATGCGGGTGCACCTCTGCGGTTCTCACGGTCGGAGGCAGGAGGAGTCCCACCTTCGGGATGCGCAACAATCCCTCGGGTTGGAGCGAGACTCTTCTTCCTGGACAAACCGCGTCTCTCGACATAACATACGATGCGACTCTACATCCGGACGACGGCCCGGTGCTAAGAATCGTCTACATAAGGAGCAACGACCCCGCCAGGCCCGAGTTCGAGGTTGAGCTCACGGCCAATGTGATCCCATGAGCGACGATTCCTGTCATGAACCACCTTCTGACATGGAGAGGTACTCGAAGGAAAAGCAACCCGAGAAGCGATTCCAGAACCTTGTCTTCGTCTTGATAGTCCTATCATTGGGTGCGATACTGGTCATCGGCTCTCTCGCCCCATATTTCTTCATACCCCAGCCAAGTGACATAACGCTCAACGAGGGCGAGGCCCTCATCTACTACAACGAGGCGTGCGGGGAGTGCGCCATATACATCGACGACGAGCTCATTCCCACACTGCGAACAGGAGGGGTATCGACAGTTCACAAGAAGGATTACATCAACGAGAGGAGCTACAGAGGGGAGCTGAGTGCGATCAACGACCAGCTTGGCATTCCCTCGCATCTGCAGAGCCACATCGCGACGTTCGTCAAGAAGGACACCACGATGGTCTTCGAGGGTCATGTCCCGGAGCATGTGATATCGGACCTGATGACCAACTCATCCGCACTGAATCTGAGCAAGATACTCGTCTACCAGGAGGAGATGAGGGATCCCACGACCTATACCGCCTGGGGCTTCGAGGGTGAGGACCGAGAATATGCCATCGACGTTCCCATCAGCGAGTTCCTTCTCTCGTATGGCCAAGGTTCTCCTTCCACCAGCACAGAGGAGTCTCTCCTGCCGCTGGTGCTGGTCACAGGATTCCTCGACGGCATAAACCCCTGCGCGATTGCCGTCCTGTTGTTCTTCATCACCTTTCTCTTTGTGATAAGGAGAACGAGAGGAAATGTGGCCAGGATGGGCGCGGTATACATACTCTCGATCTTCTTTGTCTATTTCTTCATTGGCATCGGGTTGCTCAGGGCCATCGTCTTGAGCGGGCAACCGCATCTCCTGGCCTACGTCGGGTCGTCACTTATACTTGTACTGGGGACGTTGAGTCTATTGCAGTACTTCTTTCCCAACCTCCCCCTCACGTTCAAGATGCCTGAGAGGACATGGACAAAGACTAAGGATTGGATCTCCAGGGCAACGCTCCCTTCCTCCTTGGTGGCCGGTCTGCTGGTCGGATTGTGCACATTCCCTTGCTCCGGTGGGATATACGTAGCTGTGCTGACCCTAATCGCTTCGGATACGACCTACTTCGAGGGCGTTGGCTATCTTTATCTGTACAACATTATGTTCGTGCTTCCACTAATATTCATACTCGCCTTCACATCAAACAGGTTTGTGGCCAGAAAACTCACAGGGTGGGAGAGGTCGAACAGCAGGCTAATCGTCCTTTTCTCTGGAATCGTCATGATTCTGTTGGGTGTGGCCTTCCTGTTGTTTCTAATCTGAGGAGCCACGGATGAGGACCGTGCAGACGATCATAGGCGGACTCGCAATCCCAGTCGTGGTATGATCTTGGTCGGAAACGCCTGTGTAAGGCGTAAAGATTAACTGGCCCAATCCTCTGCCCTCTGACAAGAAGTCACGAGTGGTAGAATGTCCTCGGAAAGATGTCCCGTGTGCGGCGTGAAGGTCAAGTCGGAGAACCTGTCAAGACACATCAAGAAGGTCCATCCAGATGCAAAGGAGGGGGCGGAAAAGAAGACTAGGAAGGCAAAGCGACCCTCCCCCGGAGGAAGGAAAACCGGGTACGTGGTTATAGCGGCAATCATAGTCGTCTCCCTTGTGGCTTCCGCAGTCGTTCTACTGCCCGCCGCGGAAGAGCCCAAGATCAGTCTCACACCATCCAGCCACGACTTCGGGACAGTCCCGAGGGTGCTGCAGACCGTCAGCATAGAGGTTCGCAACGATGGAGAGGCCAACCTCGAGATAACGTGGATCAAGACTTCCTGCGTGTGCACCTCGGTCGTCCTGCGGGTCGGAGGAAGGAGCAGTCCCGAGTTCATCGGCCCGGAACCGCAGGTATCTTGGAACGGTGAGGCGCTACTCCCGGGACAGAACGGATATCTGGATGTGGCGTACGACCCGACCGTGTTCTCCGATTCAGGCTCCGTCACCAGGGCAATCTACATCCAGAGCAACGACCCAAACAGATCCGAGGTTCAGGTCACGCTGACTGCTTACGTGACGCCGTGATCGCTCCGTCCCTTTCGAGGTGCGTACTTGAGCGTCTCGTAGTCGGTCCTGACCGCGTATCCGCCGTCCTGGATGATGCTCACGAACTGACCGCAGTTGCTCCCTATCTTGTTCTCCTCGAGCTCGCCGATGCTGAGAAGCACATCGAACCCGAGATCGCGGAATCTATCCGTTATCTGGCGGGAGGTGTCCTCGTCGTGCGGGTCGATGGCAGACCTGAGCTTCTTCCGCTTGACGTTCGACGTCGGGTTCAGCGGTGTGATCTTGATGAAGAACTTGGCGGGGTCGAAGTGCTCCCCGATTACCTCCGGGTCGACCGGATAACCCTGAGTCATGGCGAAGTTCAGAGTGAGTTTCCTGTCCCCCTTGTGGAAGTACCGCTCACCGTACTCCGAAATCTGCGGGAGCCCCCACTTCTTGATAGGCATCAGCTCGTCCCGCTTCTGTCCGTTGGTCGTGTGCACGGAGAACTGCAGCTGGAACTGTCCGCCTGAGTAGCGGGCGTCCTTGATGTCGATAAGCTCGTCGAAGAACCTTTCCCTGCCAACGGGAGCGAGCGTTGAGACGCACGGCATGAGGCCAGGGGCATCGTACATGTCCGCCAAGGCTCGCAGAGCGTCCGGCACGTCCGGGTTCAGCGAGGGCTCGCCCATTCGAGCGAACTGCACCTTGAACTTCGGGATCGGCACCCGCCCGTCCGGGAACCGCCTCCTCACCATGTGGTCTATCTGCTGCAGGATCTCGTCCTTCGTGAGCTTCCCGAGGTAGTGCCCGCCAGCGTCGCACATCTTGCAGTTCACCGGGCAGCCGAAGGATGATGAGATTATCAGCACCCACTTCTCCTCGCGCGGCACGGGCGGCTGCAACGATTCAACGAACTCGACGAGGTAGCCGTTGCCCTCCCTCATGGACGCCACGTAGACCTTCGCCAGATCCTCCTTCCCGAACTCACCCAGAATCCTCATTTCCCGCTCCCCATTGACTCGATGATCGACATGGCCGCGAGGATGCCGTCGCCAACCGCAATCCCGACCTGCCTGTGGTTCCCCCGTCTGACGTCACCGACGAGGTATAAGCCTGACGCCTCTTTCCAGTTCTCCGCGAGCTCGGGCGGCAGGACGCTGACATCCGGCTCCCTCCCACACGCGATAAGCCCGTAGTCGGCGACGATCTCCTTCTCGGTCCCCTCCTGCTCCATCCCGAAGACCAACTGGTGCTCTTCCTCCTTCACTGACTTGAGCTCCGTTCCCGCGTGCGTCCTAATCTTCTCTGAACGGCTCGCCCTCTCGAGAAGCAGGGGAAGGCACCTGGGTTCTCCCCTGAACGCCACATCCACGTGGATGTCCCTTGAAGCCAGGTTGAGAGCGTAGTCGAACGCCGCGTCGCCACCGCCGATTACGAGGAAATCGCCTTTGACGGCCGGGGGCACGTCCCTGATCTCGTAGAAGACCTTGGACAGCTCCACGTCCTCGAGACCTTGGATGTCGATCCGCTTGGGTCTCGTGCCCGTGGCCACGATGACGGACTTCGCGAAAACCTCTCCTGACTCGGAGGACACGTGGTAGATGTCCCCCTCCTTCGAGACGCTGTGGACCTCCTCCATGCGAGTGTCAATCCTCCAGCGCACGAGTTGCCGCTTGAACAGCTCAACGAGCTCTGGCCCGCCGATGCCCTCGGGGAAGCCAGGGTAGTTCTCGACGACGTGTGCGTTCCTCAGAAGCCCGCCAATCTCGTCCCGCTCGAAAACCAATGGGTCGGCTCCCGCCCGCTTGAGATAGACGGCAGCGGCTATGCCCGCCGGACCTGCCCCGATGATGACCGCAATGTATGTCTTCCCCTTCGCCTTCGATACGGTAAGAGCCGCCGACCGTGGAAGGAGCACAGACTCGCTTTCACCCATGTTCTCAACCTTCACGCCCTTTCCTGGATTGTGTGGCTGGAAAAGGCAAAACAATGCCACCTCCCCGCGGATGATAGGGAGATATTGCAGGGTTTCTTAAGGATTTCGCCGTTGGGAGACCAACATCACGAGCGCCCTCATTCATCTGGCTCTTCGTCGACTGTGTCTTCTGTTTCTGCTTCCGGGGTCTTCTTCCTCCAAAACAGAATCAAGAGGAG
>JAJISH010000212.1 GCA_022848825.1 Thermoplasmatota archaeon | reverse complement strand
GATGACGACGAGGAAGAGGGGAAAGGCGACGACGACCGTGACGAAGCTCTCGGCAAGCATGCCGAGGGTCTCCATGTTCTTCCTCATCTCCAGTTTGTCCTCCTTCTCGTACTGCTCCGCCTTCATGAGGAAGTAGGGTTTGAGCTGTCCTCCGGACGTGGAGGTCGTGACGACGCCCTGAAGGAAGTCCTGGAACTTGATGGACGGAGATCTCGCGGCACCCGCACGGATGGCGGAGAGGATATCGACTCCCAGGAGCTCCGTGTCTCTCGTTATCCACTCGGCCTCCTCGGCAACCTCACCGTACACGGCTTGCTTCGAGAGCTCCTTGAAAATGACGTTTACTGGCACATCGGCTGACGCCATCGCGGAAATGAAACTCATCGCTCCGGAGATTTTTGCATCGATCTTAGTTCCCCTCTTCTTCTTGGCGAATGAGGGGGCGTGCAACAATACGAAGTAGGTGAGGAGTGCCGGAACCACTGCCAACATGATGGCGATGATGATGCTTGTCATCCCATCCATAGCGCCCAGAAGGAATAGGAGCGGTCCAAGAATCACTCCAATGACCACACCGACGATCACCATGATGAATGTGCTCATCCAGACATAGGCCAGATACTCTTCCGGTCTGATCTTCATGTGAGCCTGAACGAGGTCGTCCTCCAAGTCCTGTTTCGGTTCGAACCTCGACTCCACGAACCCACCAAGGATGCGCCAGCAGGTTTCCTGGTAGGGCGTCAGCTTGATGTATTCCGGTCTCGAGCCCTTGGCCAGCTTTATCTGATGCGGACCCCTGAGCCCCGTTTCCTCTGGCCTGAATCTCTTCGTCTTCACATAGGCCTTACTCGCCTCTAACTTGTCGAACGTGTCAGACCTCTCTTGAGGCAAACATATCACCTTCAGCCAAATCCTCGGGTTCTGGTTCCTCTCGGACCCATCCCATTTCGTTCCTTATCCTCTCGATAGTCTCTTCAGCGTAGTGGTAGTAGGACACAACGAGTCTCGAGATGTCCTTGTAGTCGTCAAGGTCCTTTTCGACCATGTAGTTCACCAGATCCACTCTTCTCTGGAACTCTCGGTCCATCTCATCGTGGGTCATGTTCTTCATTTCCTGCAGTTCGTCGAAGAGGAAGCTGTGACCCTTGTAGATGAACGAATCGGTTGCCGTATCCCACTCGTACACTGTATTCGTGATGAGCTCGTTCGTCTCAGGTTCGAAGCCGACGAGCTCAACCACCTGAACGACTCTCCTCACTTGTTCTGACTCGGCGCCGATTCTCGCGAAATTCTGTATGATTACGAAGTTGAGGGCGGTCAGCAAGATCCTCGGTGTGTTGATGGGCGGATTCTCGAGTCTGTTGACCATCGATTTCACGGAGTCCGCGTGCATGGTGGACATCGTGGGGTGGCCTGTCGCCATGGCCTGGAACATCGTGTATGTTTCCCTTCCTCGGACCTCTCCGACAACGATGTAGTTGGGTCTCTGCCTCAGAGCGGCCCTAACGAGGTCGAACATGTCTATCTCGCCGGCGGCCTTTCCATCTGCCCCTTTCTCGCCCACGCCGCTTCTCGTTGTCCCTGGAATCCAGTTCTCATGTGGAAGGTTGATCTCTCTCGTGTCCTCTATGGACACGATTTTTGCGCCTGGCCTGATGAACAACGCCGCTGCGTTCAGAGTCGCGGTCTTGCCCGTTGCGGTCCCGCCGCAGACCATCATTGACCTTCCGTGCTCCACGGCCAACCACAGATACGCGACCATCTCTGGCGATGCCGTGCCGTACTTTATGAGCTCTGTCGGAGTGAATGGTTTCTCCTTGAATCTCCGGATCGTGAAGGATGACCCTCGCGTGGTCACCTCCCTTGCGTACGTGGCCTGGACACGATGGCCTTCAACGCTGGTACCGTCCAGGATGGGATTGGCCACAGAGATCTGCTTCCCGCATCTCTGTCCAAGCCCGATGACGAACGAATTCAGGTCATCCTCATCGTCGAATCTCTCCCTCGTCCTGATGGACTCGTACTTCCTGTGGAATATGAAAAGGGGAACGCTGACGCCATCGCATGAGACGTCCTCGATTGACTTATCGGACATCAGAACATCGATTGGGCCGTAGCCCACGTAGTCCCTCGTGATGTAGTAAACGATCTTGTCCCGGGAATTTTCGTCGACACGCATCCCCCTGCTCCTGAAGAAGCTGTCAATGCTCTCCTTGAGGAACTCCTCCTTGTCTTTTATTCCCAGGGTGCCGGTCTCGTACTCCAGCGTTCGTTTGAGCGAGTCCTTGATGAGGGCCAACAGCTTCTCTTCTCTCTCGGTGAGATAAGGTTCCCACGACTCGTAGACGTACTCGCTCTCCTTGTTGTCGTAGATTATCCTCGAGTAGCTGAAGGGAGGCTTTATGGGCAAGATCTCAAGCTCGTCTATCCACTCCTCCTCAGTGGGTGCGATGGGCGTGAGGTGGGAACCTCTGCCCCCTTCCCACTTCGTTGCCGTGGATGCGCCTTTTGGCACCAGGACTTTCCTCTGTTTCTTTGCTCCAAACATACCATATACCTCTTCGTTGGACTCAGGTTCGAGAACTGGTCTCCCCGATGACAACGTCGAAGTTCGATGAAACCAGTGTCAACCTCCCGATGTCCACATCATCGGATTCTATCGTGACCTCAACGACCGAGTGATCATCGAAGACCGTCCTCTCTACGATGAAATACGGATTGGTCGCCTTCTCCTGTGCACCGCTGTCATACCAATCCCATTCGGGAGGTGAGTTGTCCTCGTAGTCCTGTTCCGTCACACCAAAGGCACTTGACAGCGTCTCATTGAAGAAGTTGTACCACGCCTTGCCGTTCTGGGTCCAGTGAACAATGGTCACGTCAGAGTTGACATTGTGGTACTCGTCCCACGAGGCCCCAATGAGGTCATGGTGGACGCCCTGCGTCCCGATGCCGCCCACGGAGCCGTCACCGTACAGGTCTAAGAGGTACATCCAAATCTCGACGTAGTCGCCCTTCTTGGTCACCATGAAAGAAGGCTCTCCCTTCATGACCTCACCTTCCTCCTGGGATCTGATGATGGCCCCGCCCTCGTACGTGAGAGTCTGTCTCACGAAATACCTGTTCGCGACTTCAAGGACGATGTTCCCCGAAGCGTTCTGTTTCACGTAGAACGTCTCGTTAGTGCCTCCGACGTCATGTTGATAGCTGAAATTGACGGAGAACTTCCCGCGGTCTTCCTTCCCCGTGAGTTCCCCGACGGTCGGTGCGGAAAAGATGGGGACCCCGTCGATACCTACTTCAATCGGAGTGAACCCGCTGCTCCTCATGCATGGCTCGTTTTGACGCAGCATGATCACACAGGAGAGAACCTGCAGATCGACCGACCCCTTGAGCGTGCCGAACTGTCCGTAAACCTCATTCATATGAGCGGATTCGGCGTCCTTCATCCAGACGGGAACGTACTGGTTCACTATCATGGAAAAGAACGTCATGACGACCATCAGGGCCATGATAGTGCCCACTGTGGAAGCCACTCCCTTATTGTCCCACTTAAGTTTCCTCTTTATCCTAAAAGCTCTGCGCGAGGGCTCCATCACATCACCTGGAAGAATCGGATTCCTCTTAGTTCTAATGTTTGATGACGTATTTATATGTGTCGCCACCAATTGCAACTGGTCATTCCAATCAATGATATTTGGGAGCCCTCGGATCTAGGGTTGAAACCCTAACTTTAATATGTGCAGAATCATATGAAAGTCTGCTGCCGCAGTAACTCAGTTGGGAGAGTGCAAGACTGAAGATCTTGAAGTCGCCGGTTCAAGTCCGGCCTGCGGCATTCCCGACTTAGCTTAGACTGGCTAGAGCGGCTGACTGTAGTTGGTTCCCGGAGTCTTTCCGGTCTCGGCCGATATCAGCAGATCCCCGGTTCAAATCCGGGAGTCGGGACTTCTGCGGGGCTCACAAGCCCCTACTTCTCCCTAGGATTTTCAACTCAGTTCAACCCACCGACACGAACGGAGCCGGAACGCGCCTCGTGGGTCTTCATGTGGTGTTACGAAATACTTTTATACGTCCTACGATATTAGCCATGTTGTCGGACAATAGTCCGACCAATCTTTGTCAGGGATGGGAATGACGCGCCGGAAGAGGAAGTCGAAGACCGCCGATAAGACCACCATGAAGCTGATGGATTCGGGAGTCTTGAATGTCGGTCGAAGAGACACTCACTCGCGAAGAGTGGCTAATGAGTCCCATCCACCGTATGGCTTCTGGAGTGCCGTGCAGTACACATTCGTCCTTTCTCTCTTTCTCTGGTGGATGCCAACCTTCGGGCAGATGATCGCCGGCTACGTTGGTGGCAGGAGGGCGGGAGGGCCATGGAAAGGAGCCATTGCGGCATTCATCCCTGTTGCCATCTTCATTGCTGTGTTGGCCATGGCAGATCAAGGGATACTCACAGAGGAGATATCCTATGTGGCCGGCGTCCCCTCCTACATTGCCTCAGCCCTGCACGCCAACGTTCCCGTTCTTGCTCCTTACATCGAATTCGTGGCCGTGTACGTGACGACTTTCGTGGAATCACTGGCTCTAACGCTTGGGCTGGGACTCAATGGCTATCTCGTGACCGTGATCTTCGCATACATAGGTGGCGTGGTCTCCTCCCAGAGAAGGAGTGAGATGGACTATACCAGAGCAGGCGTCCCCATGGTGATAATAGCAGGACAAGACCACTCGCCCTTCGCGACCGCTAAGTCAACTGCCCCGAGGGGATGGTATGAGGGACAACAGACGACCCTCGGGTCGATGAAGAAGATTCCCGTCGCATCAGGCAAGAAGGCCAGTGGTCAAGGGAAAGGGACCGCGACCCCTGCCAAGCCGTCATCGAAACCGGGCAAACGTGCGAAGACCAAGGCAAAGGAGCAGAAGAAGAGCACAACAACGGTCGAGGATCGTGAGAGAATCGGTCGAAAGCTGACGGAAAGGGCCTTGAAGAACTACCGCTGACCAGCCACAAAAGGTTTTTATTCGGATTCTCCCTATGACGCCGGGATGTCCCTCTTCTGCCCCGAGTGCGAGTCCCTTATGTATCCGGAGAAAGGGGAACTGGTCTGCAGCAATCCTCAATGCAAGTACTCTAGGAAGATCGGAGAGAAAGATGACCGCCAGATCGTGCGGACCAAGAGAAAGGAGAAGATGGAGACGCTTGTCCTTGACGAGATCATGGAGACGCTTCCGAAGACCAGGATCGAGTGTGAGAAGTGCGGGAACAACGAGGCCTTCTGGCAGTTGAGGCAAACACGGGCCGCTGACGAGCCCGAGAC
>JAJISH010000211.1 GCA_022848825.1 Thermoplasmatota archaeon | reverse complement strand
GCGAGAACCTCGACCGTATAGAGAGTGCAGTCCGTGAACAGGGTCGAGTGATCGAGAACAACGCTGAGGTTCTGTGGTGCCCAGAAATCTGTCCAACCTCCTGGGTTGGGGGCAATCGTCCACAGGAAGGTCGTGCTGTCGACCTCCTTGCTGAAGTCGATCGTCAAAGGGTAATCCAGCGCGACATTGATCTGCCCGTCCCCTGGATCTGTGCTCATGACGAAGGGGTCCAGGCAAACGGTGTCGAACCTCCACGGGTTGGGCGCTGGCCCGGGAATCAGGCCGGTTCCCTTGAGGTCATCGCCCGCAGTCACCTGAACGGTGTACTGCACGCACTGACTGTAATCCGTCGAGTGCGTGAGGTAGAGCGTCTGGTCCCCGTTCTGCCACTGCTCCGTCCATCCGCCGGGATCTGGAAGTATATTCCACAAGACCGTGGCTGTGTCCATCGGCTCGCTGAAGTTTATCCAGATCGGATAGTCGAGGGCGATGTCAATCTCACTGTCCGCAGGCTCCGTCTCGTCGATATATGGAGGAATGGCAACGGTCACAAAGACCCAGGGATTCGGCACTGGACCCGAGATCAATGGATTCCCACCAAGGTCATCTATTGCCACCGTAACCGTATGAAGCGTTTTCTCCACGAAGGGGCTGGAGTGGTTCAGGTAGAGTATCGTATTTTCCGTGTCCCAATCCTCTGTCCATCCGCCAGGATTCGGGAGTATGCTCCACGACAGTGTTCCGACGGCCATAGGCTCGCTGAACCAGACGGTCATGTTCTCCCAGATACCTATGTACGTGAGTCCGTCGAAGTTCTTTGGATATGTCTCGACTATCTTTGGATCCAGGGTAGGAGTCGTATAGACTATCGTGACATCGTCCAAGCGAGGCGTGTTCTTACCGTCAAATGAAATCAGGGTGGCGGTGTACTTGAAGTATCTGCCAACCGTCCCGGCCCACAACTGCTGACCCGGCACAGTATAGTAAGTGCCCCCAGTGCCATCGGGACCCGCGAAGCTCCAGGGTCCCGCGCTGTTGTTACTCACGGCAATCTGGAAGTTCATATTCGTATTGGGGGGCTGAGCGGCTGGGGTCAGATTCCACCAGATGCTCGTATACTCCGTGTCCGTATACAAGGAATCGAAGTAGGAGGATGTGAAGAGTCCCATACTTGTATAGTAGCCCGCCAACTCCCACGTATCGTTCACACGTGTGAATCCGTTGTCACCGCCAAATACGACGGTGCCGTTCTCTGTGGGGTCGTAGGTTATAGTGAGGGAGGTCCTCGGACCTGGGTTGCTGATTGTCATCACCTGCGTCCAGGTCTCAGATCCCATGATGTACTCATACTTCCACGTGTCTGTCGGATAACCGCCGCCATCCTCGGACCCGCCATAAACAACTACGCTCAGATCGAACGTCCTATAAGCGGCAGCATGTCCGAATCTCGCGGTGGGCCCCGAGCCCAGGGACATCTGCTGCCAGCTGTCACTGGAATAGTCATATTCCCATACGTCAGAGAGATAGATGAATCCGTCAACACCACCGAAGAGAACTGATCTTCCAATAGAGGGCATGTATGTGAACGAGTGGGACCCTCTGGTACCAGGGTCGGATGCTGGACTCATCATGGTCCAGCTGTCCAGGCTTGCATCATAGGACCACGTCTCAAACAGGCCGGATAGAAAACCCTGCGCCCCGAGGATAGCCCTTCCAGCAGAAGAATCGTAGACCAGATTGTAGCTTACCATGGTCCCGGGGCTGAAACCAGGAGTGGTCTCCGTCCAGGTCTGCGTTCCTGGATCATACTCCCATGTGTCTGTGAGAGGTCCTGGACCATACCCTCCGAAGAGTACGAAAACGTCGTTGACAGAATCGTACGCAAGCGATGACCACACCCTAATCGGGGGAGCACCAGTAGTCGTGAGCAGCGTCCATGAATTGGTGGCGTAGTCGTATTCCCAAGTGTCATCGAGGTTTGATCCGTCGTACCCACCGAACATGATCATGACGTCTCGAGTCGAATCGTATGCCATGACCGGGCCTTCCCTTGCTGAGGGTTCGACCGCAGGGTTCAGATCTCCCCAGTTCTCGATGCCCATCACGAGAGCGACGTACGCCCCTGGTCCCGTACCAACAATCTCCGTGTTCGTCAATGCTCCCTGGCTGAACTCGGTATCATCGTCCTGAGTCCATGTGAGTGCTGATGCTGTGGGCATGATGACGAGCCCCGCAGAAAGCATCATTATCGCCAGAAGACACACGACCACTATGCTTCGTAGCCTCTTCTCAAACATTCAATATCTCCTCCTACCCTTAAGATTCGGCCAAATCAAAGAGAGCCGTTGACTCGCCAATGATGACCCATTACTTATACCTTTTTGCGTGCCCCATAGGGCGCGGAACGGGCGATATTTCTGACCGTTAAAGAACTTTGTGGTGCACTCTTCTAAGTGATAGCTCTGTCCAGTAGTGGCGGGGGTCCGCCACTGCATTCTTACTGGAATCGACTCACGTGAAGCGGAGTCAACGTCGGAGCGTGGATGGAGTAATTGGATCCCGAATCACCCCCGTCAGGACACGTAAGGCGTCACTAGGTCCGGTTGCCAGAGGCACATCTGGACCATCCTCAGGTAGACTCCGTCTCCGGGCGAGATGAAGAAGTCGTCTCCCGCCCAGCCGGACGGCGTGTGGACATAGATCCTCTCGCCCTGTGTGGCAGGGTCCCACAGACCGATTTCCGTGATGTAGGTGTTGTTCCCTGGCCCGAGATCGCCTTCGATGTGCCCGACGATGTCGCTGGCAAGGGCGTAGACACCTGTGTAGGGCAAGGAGATGTAGTGCTTGTTCGTCTTGATGGCCTGACCGCTGAAGGGCAGGTCCATCACGATGTCCGAGTCCGTTCCTACGATGACCCAGTTGAAGTCCGCCACCGCGCTGACGTATATTCCGTCACCGGGTGCGATGGCGAAGTCCCTTCCTCGCCACTTGCCGCGGGCGTAGTAGTAGGATATGATTTGCTGCGATGCCCTGTCCCACTTGGCTATCACGTTGACATTCGTGTCCGTCAGCTCAGTTGCGATATCACCTGCGGTTGCATACTCGCTGTTGTAGGGCAGGGACATCCAGTAGATGTTCATCTGATTCGGACTGACCGTGAAGGCCTTGTCGATCTTCACGCCCATGGTGGAATTACTGCTCTCTCCGCTCGCGATGCTGAATGCCCTCACGACGTAGTAGTGAGTCATGCCATCATCCAGGTGCGCGAACTCGTAGAAGTTGTTCGCGGTGCTGACGACATTCCAGCCTCCGGGGAAGGCGGCGAACCTGTTGCCCGCGTCATAGACATTGTAGCTGTCGGCGCCAGGTACGACGTTCCAGTCCAGTCTCACGGTGGCCGGGAACGATCTCGTGACGGTCAAACCGGTTGCGGGGTTGATCGGACAGACAGTATCGAACGTCCATGGGTTCGGCACTGGACCCGCCACAAGGGCGTTTCCGTCCATATCGTCCGCGGCCGTCACAGTCACAGTGTACATCTGGCACTGATCGAACGGGGTCGGATGCGACAGTGTGATGATTGTGTCTCCGCCTGACCAGAGATTGCTCCACCCGACAGGATCGGGTGCGATGGTCCAAGCGAACGTGGGCGCGTCCATCTGCTCGCTGAAGGTTATTATGATGTCAGAGTCCACTGCGATGTCGATTGCCGCATCCGCCGGGTCAGTCACCGTTATGTACGGAGCGAGGCACACCGTCGTGAAGCTCCATGGGTTCGGCACGGGACCCGCCGCCAAGGGCTGTCCCTGCAAGTCCTGGGCTAGTATAGTGACAGTGTACTCCGTGCACTCGCCGAACGGGGTATGGTCTATTGTCAGTGTCATGTCGCCGTTCGACCATGCCTCGCTCAAGCCACCAGGATCTGGTACGATAGTATAGAAGAGCGTCGCGGTGTCCATGGGCTCGCTGAAGTCCACGATTATCAGTGCATCGAGCAGAACGTCCACGTCACCGTCTGAAGGAGACGTGTTTGTGATCCAGGGATCCACAATTCCAGTCGTGAAGCTCCATGGATTCGGGACCGGGCCAGCCACCAACACATTGCCATCCATATCGTCCGCGGCCGTCACCGTCACAGTATAGAGGGTGTTCTCCACGTACGGGGTCGCATGCGACAGCGTCACGACCGTATCCCCGCCTGACCAGACCTCAGTCCAGCCGGTAGGATCAGGTACGATGTTCCAAGCGAACGTGAGCGTGTCGATCTGCTCGCTGAAGGTTATTGTGATGTCGTAGTCCGTCGGGACGTCGATTGCCGCGTCCGCTGGGTCCGTTGAGACTATGTACGGATCGAGGCACACCGTCGTGAAGCTCCATGGGTTCGGGACAGGTCCCGCGATGAGCGCGTTACCGTCCAGGTCGTCCGCAGCCGTCACGGTCACAGTATACGTAGTGTTCTGGGTGAAGAGGACCGAGTGGCTCAGGGTCACGCGGGTGTTGCCCAAGGACCACACAGCTGACCAGCCGGTCGGATCCGGGGCGATGTTCCACATAAACGTTGCCGTGTCTATCTCCTCGCTGAAGTCGATCACGATGTCCTTGTCCAATGGGACGCCAATGGCTCCGTCCGCTGGATCGGTCGTCGCTATGTACGGATTCGGAATCGCGGCATTGAACACCCACGGGTTCGGGACCGGGCCAGG
>JAJISH010000210.1 GCA_022848825.1 Thermoplasmatota archaeon | reverse complement strand
ATGTCGATGTTGACGCGGAGGAAGTGCTACGATGGATGATGTCGAGGTTGTTGAGAGATACATTATCCTTCTCCTTGGAGTGGACGATGGCAGACCCATTCCCTCAGCGACGCATCTTCAGAAGGAGCTTTTCATCCTTGGCAAGGCAAATCCGAAGGTAGAAGGAATCATTGGCTTTGAGAAGCATCACTTCGGGCCCTATTCCGTCGATCTCAATGACATCTCGAAGAACCCTATACATCATCCAGATGCCTTTGTGTTCGATTCCGGGAGGAAGAGGTTCTACATCACCGACAAGGGCAAGGAGCTCTACAGGGAAATGATCAGGGAATACGGGAAGGACCCACGGTTCGAGGAGTTCCTGAGCATGATGAGACTGGTAAGGGGCTTGTACGATGGCTTGACTACTGAAGAGTTGCTCTTACTCATCTGCACCACCTACGAGGAATACACTGAGAGGTCAAGGAAGTCCAAGGAGCTCCTCTCCGCACCCAAGAGGACGATGCTGGCTCGGAGACTGCTGGACAAGGGTCTGATAACCAAGAAAAGGTTCTCTGAGCTTGTGGGAGGTTAGTGATGAACGAGGATGCAGGTCCTTCTGAAGACAATGGAGATTCCCCTCCTCCGCGAGACCTTATAATAGCCTCTCTGATATCTGTTGAAAGACCCATTTGAGGCTCAAACCTAGCACTCTGGCTCTTCCTCACGGGGGTAGGCTTTGAACATCGGCGTATTCGTCTGCGGCTGCAGCGGGAACATCTCCAAGCACATAGACACCGGCAAGGTGGCCAAGGAGGCCCGGACCCTCGATGACGTTTCATTCGTTGACAACCAGGCACACGCTCTGCGAAGAACTCCTCAAGGACACAGGCATCGTTATCCTGCCAGGAGCCTCCTTCGAGAGGCCCAAGGAACTCCCGTCAGGCTTCCTCGAGACGTGGCGCTCTGGCACGCTTGAAGGAGCGAGAAGAATCGCGCAATGGGCATTCCGCGGGAATCGAGGAAGAATCAGCTCTCCATCTCTGCGAGCTGTTGCACTTCATCAAAGGTACCGAGCTCTTCCAGTTCGAGGTCGTCCAACCACAGGGCGTCCTCTGCCCTCGGCGCGGAGAAGAACCCGCCTACGTCCTCAGGGTCCCTCGCCTGGTGGTATTTGAGGTAGATGGAATCCTCATCCAATCCCAAGATCTCCACCTTGCCCGTTGTGTGAGACATCACATATCTGACGCGCTTGGCGAGACCGCTCATGGTCCTCTTGGCCTCCTCGAAGATGCCGTAGCCCTCTTCCATCGGCACGGAGAAGCATCTGTTACCCCTGGTCGGCCGGCACTGGAAGAGGTAGTAGGGTGCGACGCCAGAATGGCTAAGCCGATTGAAGAGCTCGGAGATGACGTCGGGGTCGTCATTCACACCTCGTATCAGGGGCGTCTGGTTGGCGAGCAGGACGCCCGAGTCCTGTAGCAGGGCGATTGCCCTTGCCGCCTGAGGTGTCAGCTCCCTCGGGTGGTTGAACTGGGTCATGATGTAAATCCTTCTCTGGGGATTGCTGTGCTCGCTGAGCACCCTCAGCAACATCGGGTCCCGGATTATTCTGTATGGATTGTGAGCGGGCATCTTCGTTCCGATTCGAATCGTCTTCACGTGGGGTATGCGGCGGAAGCCCGTGAGTATGCGCTCCAGTCGCTTGGTGCTCAGGATCAGCGGGTCGCCACCTGAGAGCAGCACATTATCGATTTCGTCGTGTTGGGCGATGTACTCGAGACCCTCAGAGATGTCCAGACTCGCCTCCTTCCTTGAGGCGGCGAAGAGCCTCTTTCTAAAGCAGAAGCGGCAGATGCCGCCACACACCTTGCTGACGAGGAATAGTGCCGTCGGCGAGTACTTGTGTTGCACACCTTTAGCGACGTAGTTGCTCTTCTCGTTGCTCGGGTCGAGGGTTCCCCCGTTGTCGAGTTCGTCCAAGCAGGGGATCACGATTCTCTTGATGGGATCGTTCGGATCATCCCAGTCTATCAGGCTGAGGTAATAGTCGTTGGACCGGAAGGGATAGATTCTTGCCACTGGCTCGAGCTCGTCCCTTTCATCCTCTGAGAGTTCAGGGATATCCTCCAGTGACTTGAAGTACCGAACTCTATCTCTCTTTGTCCCAAGTATTCTATCAACCCCCGCTCTGTTGCTTTTCGAGCTTCCTGGGCGGGCTTTTCGAGCTGTTGTTGCGGAGTTACCCTTCCCCAATGTCAATCACAATTTACCTCGTGCTGCGAGATCCTCGCGTGCTCGAGACATGTAAGTGTAGGGTCTTACTGTATAAATGCCTTGCTTATGACAGACAGACATGTTCCAGTGTCTTCGGTCATAGAGTACGAGAACAGTCCGCCGTTCGTATGAGATCCCATGATGCGTTCCCTGATATCCTCTGAAGAGCCAGTCCAGATGGAAGTTCAGAAATGCTCCAGGATTCGCAACCACATGCCGATGCCTGCTCCGAGGACGGCCATGGCTCCGGAGATGACGAGCGCCTCCCCGTAGAAGTTGACCTCAGATGACCACTTGTGGTCCTTCCGAGCGAGCAAGGCCATGAACCAGAGAAGGACGCCAGCCGAGAGCACGCTCATGCCTATCTCGGCGACGAACGGAACGAACATACCCAGAATGAGGCCCAAGAATCCTAGAACAATGAAGATCAACAATCGATTGGGCCTCTCAGTGGAAGGCTCGGTGTGCGATTGCATGCGGTCCTGATCCCTCCGTTCAGAGAGACGCTCTGTAATACTTAAATGTCTTTGGCAACCACATTATCATATGAATCAGCCAACCTTGTACGCCAGCAGGATGCCGAAGAGTATCA
>JAJISH010000021.1 GCA_022848825.1 Thermoplasmatota archaeon | reverse complement strand
AGGAGACCGCTCCCAGCGTTGTTCTCGTCGAGGGGGACACGAACACGGTCCTGGCGGGCGCCTTGGCAGCAGCGAAGATGGGAATCGATGTCGGACACGTCGAGGCCGGCCTGAGGAGCCACGACCTGAGAATGCCAGAGGAGCACAACAGAAGGCTCACGGACCACCTCTCTAGCATGCTCTTTGCCCCCACCATGTCGGCAAAGCAGAACCTGGAGAAGGAGGGTGTCTGGGGTCGCATATGGATTACGGGAAACACTGTCATAGATGCGTGCATGACGTTCATGAAAACGGCGGAAGAGAAGTCCGATATTCTGAGCAGGATCGACTTCGAGGAGTTCTCTCTTGCGACCGCGCACAGGATGGAGAACGTGGACGACCCCGATGTCCTCTCCAACTTCGTGGAGATCTTTCGCAACTGCCCAGTTCCTGTGGTCTACCCAATTCACCCGAGGACGGTGAAGATGCTGAAGGAGTTCGGCCTCTACGAGCGGCTTTCTGAATCGGACAACGTCCAACTGCTCCCACCTGTAGGCTATCTGGACTTCCTTCTCCTCATGAGAGAGTGCAGGTTCATGCTCACGGATTCTGGCGGAATCCAGGAAGAAGCCACTTCCCCTAACATACGGAAGAAGGTCTTCGTTCTCAGGACCTCTACCGAGAGACCTGAGGCGGTGGAGGCGGGCTTCTGCGAAGTCGTCGGCACGGATTCGAAGAAGGTGCTGGCGGCAATCGCCAGACACGTGGAGGGAGGGCAATCTCTGGCGGGACCCTCTCCGTTCGGTGACGGAACCGCATCGGAGAAGATAGCGAGTATCCTGCAGGAGAATCCGAGCTAGGACGCAAGTTCCCCGTAGAGATCGGTCAACCTGCCAATGTGAAAATCAATGGTGTATTCGTCCTTGAACTCTACGTCCGGGCGGTCTGACGCGATCTCCCTGACGTCCTCGGCGGATCTCAGGACGCCTCCGCATCTGTTCTTCTCGACGAAATCGATGAGGCTTCTGTACGGTGATACGCCAACTGGCAGTCCAGCTACAAGATACTCGAACATCTTGTTGGGCATCGCGATATTGAGTAGTCTCTCATTTGCGGGGGACAGAAGAATGAGGCCGCAGTCGTACTGTGTCAATTCAGTGAGGAGTCTCTTATAGGGGAGCGGGTCGTGCCAGTGCATTCGCGGATTCTCGGTACAGCTCTGGAAGACCTCATCCCTCACGCGAGGATTGGAGGATGTCGGATAGAGATGCACGTTGACGCCCGTCTCAGTGATGTCACGAAGAAGAGGCAGAATCCTCCTGTGACTGGGCTTCAGTTCGATCTGACCCACATAAACTGCGTGGGCTCCGTTGTCCTTGGAGCTCAACTTGGGAAGCCTCTGCTTTGGGATGTCCTCCTTGAGGACGGCATTCGGCACCACGACACTTCGGAAATCGCCGTATTTCTCGCGGGCGGCTTCAAGCATGTACTCCGATGTGTACACGAGAGCCTCGCAATTCCTGTGGACGTACTCCTCCCATTCCAGCTCCCTTCTAATGACGAGAGGCCTTGTCAGCCTGTGAAGGCCTAGGATGTTGAGCAGAGAGTCTTCCCTTGGCATTCCGTATGTGTCCAGATCATACAGACTCGTCATGTCGAAGACCTCGTGGATGACGGGAACCTCGGTGCCTGACTTCGCAATGACGCCCATATCATCTGGGGCTCCGAACGCGTGAACGACGTCCGCTCCGGTCTCTTCGACCAAACGTTTCAGTCTCTTCCGAAACCTACCGAGGGACCCGAAGACATACGCCGAAAGCCGATAGGAGGCGAGAGATCCTCCGAGGTACCTCCGACTCTCTGGGCCGTAGCCGAGTGCTGCTCCAGAAGACGATGCCTTGGTTCTGAGAACCGCCTGGTACTCCATCCCAGGGTCTTCCCGCATGACCGCGCGCATCGTCTTGTACGTGGCTCCTGAGACGTTTGCCAGAAGTCCGAGGACCTTCACGGAAGAGAATAGCGGAAGGTAGGTTAAAGCCTTATCCACACACGGACTTCTCGATTCCCCAGGCCAGTTTGGCA
>JAJISH010000209.1 GCA_022848825.1 Thermoplasmatota archaeon | reverse complement strand
AGCTGAAGGGGAAGGAGAACCCATGACCGGAACCCGCGGACTGCTCCGTGACCTACACGCCATGGTCGTCAACGCCGTCATGCTCGCCGACCCAGGACACGACGAGGACGACGCCATCGACATCGCCGATCGCTTGATCGTTGACCTCGTGACCGATGCCCAAGGTCCTGATGAGCACGGAACCGGATGGGCGAACGTGCGTGTTCGTTTCCCGAAGACGAACTACGCGTCTCGCTCCCGTGCCATCGTCGCTCTCGTCGACGCCGACATGTCCTTCGGTGCCGTCGCGATGCTCTTCAACCTCGACCGCTCGTGGGTCTGCAGGATCTACCACCGCGAGAAGAACCCCGACTAGTGTTGCGTACTTGGCCCAGAAGTGTTGCGAAAGTGGGCCAGCAACATTTTCCCCTTGAACAATCCCCACCGTCCCGACTACGGGTGGAACTAGAACACGACTCCACTCCAAACCCGTAGCTTCTCCAGGGACGTCATGGATGCCTGCCGATCAACTGCTACCGGTACCCAGCGCTGGACCCGCCGACCAGGAGGCCCCTGGTCTCACCGAGGACCATTTGTTCGCTCTCGATGCCATCGTCGAGAACCAGCTTACGTCCACGTGGGAGGAGATCGCCGAGAAGATCGGCGTTACCTACCGCACTCTCTGGCGCTGGCGACAGCGTCCGGACTTCCAGGCGGAGCTCAAGAAGCGCTCGAGACGCATGGCCGGCGAGCACCTGCCCGTGGCCTACCAGGCACTGATCGTCAACGTCAAGAAGGGCGACAACGCGTCCCTGAA
This sequence comes from Thermoplasmatota archaeon, assembly GCA_022848825.1. Lineage (GTDB taxonomy): Archaea > Thermoplasmatota > Thermoplasmata > RBG-16-68-12 > JAGMCJ01 > JAGMCJ01. Next base: position 2,032 of record JAJISH010000209.1, on the reverse strand, counting down.
GCTGTTCTTCCAGCTCACAGGGGAGATCAGCGACGCGAAGCTCAGGGAGCTCTTCGGCTCGTGGATCGCCTATCTCCAGGTGGCCGGGCGCGATCACATCCGGCAGCTCATGGGTCTCGTGGTCGAAGCCAGGAAGGCTCAGGCGGGCGCGATCGACGCGCAGATCACGGTCGTGGACGACGTCCCGGCGGCCGCGGACACGGGTGCTACTGCGGAGGTGCCGTTCGATGAGATCTAGTTACGTCCGCATAAGCGCCGTTATGCGACGACTGTTCACTCTCTGCGCAGGGACCCCGAGGGCCGCGGCTGGCAGGTGTGAGCGGTCTCCCGGCCAGGCGATGACCGCCGGCGATCGGCTCGCTCCCGCGGCTGGTGCCGGCGCGAGCCTGGTCCCGAGGCAGGGGGGGCGGTCGAGATCACTGGCAGGGCGGCTCGGATACATACCGTGTCTCCGACTTCTACTGGGTATTTCAGGGGGTTAGTGCGTGGGTCACACGTTGCCACAGGGCTTCATCGACGCGTCCGAGCGGTTGCGACCCGAGGACTTCGGGATCGTGACGGGTAAGCGTCGGGAGACGTGGGTGCCGCCTGACGACCACTTTCGGGCGATTGGGTATGAGCCCTACCGGCAGCAGCGTGAGTTCCACGCGGCGAAGGCGCGGTTCAAGGTCGTGGCGGGCGCGAAGCGGATCGGGAAGTCGTTCATGGGTGCCCGGGACGTGCAGCCACTGATCGTATCGCCGATGACGCACGGGTGGGTTGTGGGGGTGACGTATCGCCGTGCGGTGAAGGAGTTCGAGTACATCCTGCGGGACCTGACCCGGACGTTGCAGCTGGGGACGCTGGAGAAGAACAACAACGTCCGCGGTGGCTACATGAACATCACGTTCCCGTGGGACTCGAAGGTCGAGGTCCGGAGCGCGAAGGACGAGAACGACCTCGAGGCGGAGGCGCTGGACTGGGCGATTCTGGCGGAGCCTGCGCAACACCGGGAGTCGACGGTTGAGCTCTTGATCGAGCGGCTGATGGAGAAGCGGGGCGTGCTGATCATGCCGGGGACACCTCCGCCTGCGCGGCACTGGATGAAGAGACGGTTCGACTGGGGTCAGGACCCTGGCAACGAGGACTACTACAGCATCCAGATCCCGGCGACGGAGACGCCATATCCGGGGCTGGACGAGGTCCGGAGGATCGAGAAGGAACTCTCGCCGCTGCGGTATCGCCGAGACATCCTGGCGGAGTTCGTGGCGACGGACGACATCGTGTATTCGACGATCGAGTATCCGGTCCACGTGGACGACCTCGAGTACAACCGGGACCTGCCGCTGTACTGGTGTTTCGACTTCGGGTGGTCGCATCCGTGGGTGTGTCTGTGGGTGCAGGTCGACCGTGGCGCGGAGCGGGTCTACGTGCTGCGTGAGTACTACCAGCGCCGGATGACGGACAGCGACAACATCGACGCAGTGCGTGAGATCCACCGCGACCTGGGGTGGGACCGGACGGTGTTGAACGTGGCGGACCCGCGGTCTCCCGGCGCGCGCGCGGAGCTCGAGAATCACGGTGTTGAGATCACGGGGATGGCGGGTTCTCAGAGGGGCGACGTGGACCGTCGGACGGAGTTGGTCAGGCAGAAGCTGGCGATCCGGACGGGTGTGACGCCCAGCCTGATCGTGGACCGCTCGTGCGACAACCTGATCGACGAGTTCACGCTGCACGACGTGGACCCGAAGACGGGCAAGGAGCGCGACGCGGACAACGACGGACTGGACGCGCTGGGTTATCTGTTCCTGGAGCTGTTCGACGAGGGCGACGACGACGTGGGGATAGCATGGGCATGACGGAGACCGACAAGCGGACGGGTTTTGAGAAGTTCGTGGGTGCCGTTGGGGGCGTCTTCGGAGGCATCGCCGGGGGAGCGGTCTCGGGCTACCAGAAGCAGCTGAGCCCCGTTGCGGGTCCGCTCTACGACAAGTGGCATGGGGACGCCGGCGCGCCTCAGGCCGAGCCCCTGGTGGCGAACGAGAAGGCCTAC
>JAJISH010000208.1 GCA_022848825.1 Thermoplasmatota archaeon | reverse complement strand
GCGGACGAGCTGTTCCAGGTCGTCGGCGTCGGCCCGCCGGTCGTCATCGCGGACCTGGCGACGCTGCAGGAGAGGACTGTTCCCGCCTCGACGCTCAAGTCGGCGCGAAAGGCGGATGCGAAGACTGTCACGGCGATCATCGTCTCAAGGGACGAGAAGGAGGTCCAGGTGATGGACCCGGAGACCATGAAGACGGTCACGTTGCTCCGACCGCCAGGAATCGCCGAGGACGCGGAGGAGATGCTCGTCGTCAGGACCGCAGAGGGGGTCTATCCGTCCTATCTGCAAAGGATTAATTAGTCCCGAACTATCACCGAGCGGGGGAGGACGATGATTCCAGAGGAGAAGATCAAGGAAGCTTGTGTTGAGATATTGAGGCGGTCCGCCACGCAGTTGCCGATGGACGCCGTGAACGCGCTGAGGCGGGGCTACGAGAACGAGACGGACGATGTCCCGAGGATGCAGCTGAAGGCGATACTGGACAACATCGACCTCGCTGTGAAGACGGGAACCCCGATGTGCCAGGACACCGGCGTGCACATATTCTTCGTCAACATAGGCAAGGTCGACGTAAACGGACTGGACAGCGTGATCAAAGAGGCTGTGGCAGAGGCTACAGAGTCCGTTCCGCTGAGACCTAACGCCGTCCACCCGCTCACGCGCAAGAACCCGGGCACGAACGTGGGCGTGAGGATGCCGTACATCAACTACCACTTCTCGGACAACGACTACCTCGAGATCGGCGTTATGCCCAAAGGCGCCGGCTCGGAGAACATGAGCCGCCTGGCGATGCTGACGCCCGCGAAGGGGTTGAAGGGCATCAAGGAGTTCGCGCTAGAAACGATGCTCAAAGCAGGCGGGAAGCCATGCCCGCCAGTGATCTTCGGACTCGGGATCGGCGGCTCGGCGGACATCGCGATGCACCTGGGAAAGCAGGCCCTGCTGCGCCCGCTGGGCGAAAGACACCCGGAGGAGGAGATCGCGAACCTCGAGCAGGAGATCCTCGCCGCGATAAACGACCTCGGGATCGGCCCGATGGGAATGGGCGGGAACACTACGCTGCTCGGCGTGAGCGCTGAGTACGCGCACTGCCATACCGCCAGCCTGCCTGTCGCGATAAACATCCAGTGCTGGGCGGCCCGCCGTTCGCTCGTGAGGCTGTATCCAGATGGACTGGCGGAGTACCCGCTGGAGGTGATCCAGTGAGTGAGAAGCACTTGACGGTTCCGCTGCGCGAGGAGGACGTGCGCGCGCTCGATGCGGGCGACATCGTCTACCTCGACGGCATCGTCTACACGGGCAGGGACGAGGTGCACATCCACGCGCTCGAGCACGCGAAGGAGGGCAAGGAGATTCCGGTCGACTTCAAGGACGGGGTCATCTTCCACTGCGGGCCGATAATGAAGAAGGATGGAGACAAGTGGGTAACTGTCGCGGCGGGGCCGACGACGAGCTCGAGGATGAATTCCCTCGAACCCGAGTTCATAGAGAAGTTCGGCGTGCGCGCCGTGATAGGCAAAGGAGGCATGTCCGCTCCTACAATCGAGGCGTGCCAGAAGTTCGGCTGCGTGTACTTCGCCATCACGGGCGGGGCGGCTGTGTCAATCGCCAAAGGCGTCGAGGACGTGCTCGGTGTGGAGTGGTTCGAGCTCGGCATGCCCGAGGCCATATGGATCCTGAAGACGAAGAACCTGGGCCCGCTCATCGTGGGGATCGACACGAAGGGCAACAGCCTTTTCGCGGACGTGGACAAGGAAGTGGAGGCGAACGTTCCGAAGGTGAGGGAGAAGCTCGGGATCTAGGCCCGTTTGGCGAGCAGGTTCTTCATTACCGCCATTATCGCAACTCCGGCAAGGCTCAGCAGTCCTGCGATGAGATAAATCGGGTGGACCCCCAATGAGTCGTATAAGCCCAGGAAGAGCACCGGAGAGAGGGCATACCCCAGGAACTGGGAGCTGTTGAACAGCGAGGCG
>JAJISH010000207.1 GCA_022848825.1 Thermoplasmatota archaeon | reverse complement strand
CCTTAGGGCGTCCCTCTGCATTTCATTGATCCTGTGGCATGCGTCGACGGCCATCTTCAGACCGCTGTCGAACTCCTCCTTCGTGATGTGCCCGTCCATCTGCATCAGGACGACCTCGTTCGTTCGCGGGACTATCGCAATCGGCACGTCCGCCTCGCCTTCATTGTCCTCTTCCTTGTTCAGGTCCAGGATCACCTGTCCATCCGCCTTGCCGAATGCGCAAGACGAGATGATGTCCCTCATGGGTATCCCAGCGTCGGCCAGGGCCACCGCGGCAACGGTGAGCGCCGTGCATCGAGTGCCGGCGTTCGCCTGCAGGACCTCCATGAAGACATCGACGGTCGCCCGAGGGAACTGCTCTCTGAGAACCACATGAGAAAAGGCCTCGGAGATCACCTTCGAGATCTCGACCGATCTTCGGTCCGGTCCGGGCCTCTTCCTGTCGGAGACAGAGAACGGGGCCATGTTGTACCTGCACTGGACAAGCGCCCTTGCGGGGTCCTGTCGGTGCCTGGGATGGGCCTCTCTCGGCCCGTAAACGGCAGCAAGAACCTTGTTCTCTCCCCACTCGATATATGCACTCCCATCAGCGCGGTTGAGGACTCCAGCCTCCAGCTTGATGGGCCTAAGCTCGTCGACTCTTCTTCCGTCGACCCTAATACCCTTGTCATTCACCATTTTACCTTCTTCCATTATAATCCTCATTACATTCTGCACCTAGGCCTTCTTGGCGTTTCCTTCACGAAGCATAACCTCAATCGACTCCGTGAGACCAAGTACCTGTGCGTCTTCTTCTATTCTCCTAATCGCCTTCACGGCGAGATACGTTCCATCCATAGATCCATCCAACCAGATTCTTCCATTCTGACCAACAAACATTCTGCACTCCGTGTACTTCTTGATCAAACCGATCATGCTTCCTTTTCTTCCAATGATCCTCGGGACCTTGGCGTGTGAGACGTCGATTATCCGCCCGCCCCTGAGCCTTCTTAGGTCCCGTTCCTTCATCGTCACCTGGATCCGTTTCGCCTCGTCGACGGAGAGGACTTTGAGTAGAACGACGTCCTCGACATTGAGGAAGCGGGAAGTGTCCCCGAAATCTACTTTCCACGGCACTTCCGAGGCGTGAAGCGGGGCCGGGTAAGGGGCGTTTATGTCCACCAGCCAGTAAGAAGCCGCAATGTCGGTGATCTTACCGATGACGGTATCGCCTGTTCGGGGCATGTACCTCCCGCTCAGTGGGATTATGTTGACGTGGTCCCCTCTCACCTTCTTTATTCCGAGCTGGAAAGCGTACGTCTTCCCTCCCACGCTGAACGTGCCCGGGCCGGGCTTGAGCCCAGTCCCCAAGAAATCTCCTGGTACAACTACCTCCCGTTTCGGAGGCTCATGTCCTCTCAAATTATCAGGTCCTTCTCCTTACTTAGCCTGAGGGATTTGAAATATTCAATCCCAGGAATCTTTCAACAAGTTTCCTCAGGGCTTCCTGAATCAAATCCTTTGTCGCTAGTTCGCCCTCACCAATCAACAACTCGGTTATAAAGCTTTTGCGTTCCAGCTACCCATCCTTGAGTACCTTCATTTCGACGTTCCCACGAGTGCGCTGGTTCACCCGCTCAAGGAATTCCGTCTGCATGCCCGCGGGCATCTCGACGACGCCGATCCAAGACCCGTCCTTCTGATACTCCTCCTGAATGATGTCGCCGAAGGCCTTGATGTCGCCGTAGCACCGGGGACAGTCCTCGGCAAGAAGCTTCACCGCGACCTTGACCTTTTCGATGCTGATCGGGATTATGGGCCGGAGAGCGTCGAGGATGCTCTTCAGCTGACCATCGACGCTCTTGAACGGGTCGATGTGCACTCCTGCCTCTGACATGGCGTTCTCGATCCTCTGGGGCGGATGGGGCGTTCGAGTCTGGGGATTGATGGCGTTGCGCGAGATGTGGTTGACAATCGCCTTCCTCTTCTCCTCGGTCATGGCCCTCCGCTGGTCCGTCGTGACCTGGATATCGCCCTTTCGCACAATCGTGCCTGCGACCTCCTCGGGGTCCTCGGTCCCGAAGATCTCCAACATCTTCTCCTCGGAGGCCCTCGCTCCCTTCTTCACATCCCGGAAAATCTTGTCTATGGCGATGTATTCGGAAACGCTCGCCTCGGGGTTGCCCCTGATCTCGTCCACGCAGTCTGGGTCGATGAGGATCTCGAACGTCTCCCCGCCCTTCTCCAATCGGGCGATTACCATTTCTTTGAGTATATCAGTGGTATGCTCCTTCTGGAAATCCCTCTTTCCCATCGCTCCACTCCTAGGAGGCCTTTGGGATCTTCTCGAGGTAGGCGCCGACCTCGTCATCTGTGAGTCTCTTGAACTTCTCGCCTTTCACGACTATGCCTATCTCAACGGCCTGCTCGTTGAGCTCATCTTCGGTTGACTTCGAGAGCCCTTCCAATCCGAGAGTGATGGCCGCGTCCATGGACATGTCCTCCTCGAACTTCTCCTCGAAGAGCTCCATGACGGTGTTACGGCCAGAGCCTATGCTACCCGCCTTATAGGAGACAAGTGCGCCGCTGGGGTCCGTCTCGAAGAGATGATTCCCCTGAGTGTCCACTCCCGCCACGAGAAGCGCCGTACCGAACGGCCTGACGCCTCCGTACTGAGTGTAGTTCTGCTTGTAGTCGCATATCTTCTTGACAAGAAGGTCGACCGAGATCCTCTCGTCATAGGTCACCTTGTTTATCTGGGCCACGATCCTCGCAAAGTCGACCAGAGCCCTCGCATCGGCGACGAGGCCCGAGGTGGCACAGCCCACGTGCTCGTCTATCTGGAAGATCTTCTCAACGGATGAGGGCTCCATCAGCTTGCTCGCGATCTTCTTGTCTGCCATCAGCACGATTCCATCCTTGAACTTGAGTCCCGCGGTCGTCGTTCCGCGAGTGACCGCTACCCTTGCGTACTCTACTTGAAACAGTCTCCCATCGGGAGAGAAGACCGTGATCGCCCTATCATAAGCCATCTGTCCTGGTTGCATGAATTCACCTTTTTACGGTTAATGCTAGCTTGTGTTATAAACTTTGTGAGATTGTTCTCACCCGCTGGCCAGGCCCTTCGCGATCTCTCTTGCCTTGCGCAGAGTCCCCGATGTCTTGACCGTCTCGACGCGCACCTTCGTCCCCATCACGTTCGTCATCGAGTTGAGGATGTCGACCGCCTCGTCCCTTCCCGTGTGAGCGCATCTCAGTATGCCCGCTCCATCGTCAAAGTCGATGAGCGTGGGTCGGACCGTTCGAAGCGCTCCCTTCTCTCTCAATAGCAGGATGGCTGCCCGCTCGAAGTCGCCGTGAGATAGCTCACTCTCTGTGTGAACACTGAAAACGATATACCTCTTCCTTCCGACCTTATCCCGGACGACCATGTGCGATCGCTGTCAAAGACCCTCTACTGGACCACGTCTATGTCGTGCTCCTCGACGGCCTGGGGACCTTCCCTGCTCAGGATCTGTTCGGACTTCACGCCCGTGATGACTATCAGCACTCTGACCGTCTTCTGCAGCGACGGATCGACGGAGCATCCCCAGATTATCTGGGCATTCGGGTTGACCTTTTCACCGATTATCCTCGCGGCACTCTCTGCCTCGGACACGGTCATGTCTGGGCTACCGATGATCCGCACAAGGGCGCCCCTCGCATGCGTAAGGTCGACCTCGCCAAGGAGTGGAGACTCAAGAGCTTCGCCCACCGCGAGCGACACCCTGTCCCGATCCTCATCGTTCTCGCCGATTCCTATCATCGCCACGCCGCCGTTCTTCATGATGGTCATCAGGTCGCTGTAGTCTAGGTTGACGAGCCCGGGTTTCGTGATTATCTCCGTCATCCCCTTGATGGACTCCATGAGGACCTCATCGGCGACCTTGAATGCCGCATCGATGGGCAACCTCGGAACCAAATCAAGGAGCCTGTCGTTGTATATCACGATGGTCGTATCGCAGTGCGTTCTGAGCCTGTCGAGACCTCTCCTGGCCACTTCCAATCTCTGCTTCCCCTCGGCCTGGAAGGGCATCGTCACTATGCCCAGCGTCAAGCAGCCCTGGGCCCTCGCGAGCCTTGCCACATAGTGTGCTGATCCGGTTCCTGTGCCTCCGCCCATTCCTGCAGTGATGAAGCATATGTGTGCTCCTCTCAGGAACTGACGTAGCTCTTCCTCGTTCTCCGCCGCGGCTTGCTCGCCGACCTCTGGGATGGCGCCAGCGCCAAGGCCTTTGGTCAGTCTCTTTCCTATGAGCAACTTCTTCGGCGCGTGAATCGAGAGAAGATGTTTCGCGTCCGTGTTCAGAGCCATCAGCTGAGCTCCGACAATACCGGCCTCGTTGAGCCTGTTGATCGTATTGGACCCTCCACCCCCACAACCAAGGATCTTGATGCTTACATGTAGGGACTTCACTATCTCTTCAAGCTCTTTGTCATCCCCCACAGGGACCGGTGCTTCGATCTCCTCCGGCGAGTCGTCCTCGAGCTTCTTTTCGTCTTCATGTCTAGACAAAGCGGTATCAATTATCGACTTCATTTTCCATCCCAGCCTGCTCTGGGTGAATATGATTATGGATATTTAAAGTATGTGGATGGCTCGGAATATGCCGTCCTTCGAGCAATCGGTCCGAGCCCTCACGAGAAGCTCGCACCGCACGTCGGGCAGTCCGCAAGATCCTCGCGGAAGGTCTCACCGCAGCTCTCGCATTGATAGAGCACGGCCTCTTCCTCGACGAATCGAACGCCGCAGGACGTGCATCGTTCGTTGTCTTGCACCTGGAACTCCCCGCACTGTGGACAGTGGAACCCGAGCACGACCTCGTCCGAGAACTTCGCCCCGCACTCGCACGTTCCCGTATCCAGATCGAGCTCCCTCGAGCAGATGGGACAGACGAACGTCCCGTCCTCGACGAACCTGACACCACAGGACTCGCAGAACTGGGCGTCCTTTGGGACAAGCGAGCTGCATTCCGGACAGGCCAGGGCGTTGCCGATCTCCTCGTCAGAGAAGATCGCCCCGCACTCGCACGATTCGTCCTCCACGTCGATGAAGCGACCGCAGCAGGGGCACTGATATCTGACGGCCTCTAGCTCGGTCACGAGCTTCTCCCTCAGCTCTCGGAAGGTCCCCTCGGATATCTCCCCCAACAGAAGCCTCTCCTCGAGCAGTTCGAGCTTCTCCTCGGATGTCAGCCTGAGCTTTGGGATGGGGATGTTCTCGAAGTCGACCTCGGGGTCCTCCTCGGACCTGACCCCTGGGACCATCATGCGGTCCTCGATTCGAGCCCCGCAGTTCGGGCAGTCCTCCAGCCTCGAGGCGCAGCTCACGTGGAAGACCTTCCCGCAATCGCACTTAGTAGAGGCCAGACCCTGCTTCAGGTGACCCAGGCAGGCGCTGCACATGATGATCTCCTCTGTGTCCATCCTGAGGACCTGTGGTTTCCCGCATTGCTGGACTGGTCTGACGCTGGTGTCATTCAGACGTGTCATTCTCTCCCCCAAGGCCTGCAGAAGTCGGCGGGCCTTCCGCACGACATGTGCGTAGAATAGCGGGGCCTGGATTTTCAGTGCTCGTGCCCTACGACACCGAGCGCCTTTGAACCAGGGATCTCCGGGTTATGAGCCCGACGGGATTTCCTAGCTACCCCACCCCGCTATCGAAGGATAGGAAACATTCGAGAGAAATAAAGCTATCGTCTTGTGCTAGAAGAACTTCCGCAACCTGAACATATCCTCCAAGGACGCCTTCATCTTCAACTTCCTCGTGGCGATGGCCTTCATCGGACCCATCTCCTTTGTCAGAAGCGCCGTGAACGTCTCGGTGTTCGCCGCGATCACGATGTCGGGAGACTCGATCTCGCCTTCACGAAGATCCGAGACGCGCGTGTCCTCGAGGACGAAGTTGTAGCCCTCGCCGTCGGTCACGTCGACCTGGATCTTCCTCGTTATCCCCTTGAGCTCCTTCTTGAGTTTCTCATCGGTCTCTGCCTTCTCGTTGAACTTCCTGATCGCATCCATGAGAAGCATCTTCACCATTCCACCTCACTGGAATTCATCGAGTTTCTTCACCTTCGATTCGGCGAGCATTCTTCGTGCGGTCTCCCAGCTCCTCCGGGTATATGGCGGCAAATCCCCTTTCTCGCTTATCCACTTTTTCATGAACTCGACGGTGATGGGGTCCGCAGGATAGCCGCTCCCGGTCTCCTCGCCCAGCTCCTCCCGGATCCTCCGCATTTCCTCCTCTCTCCTCTCCTTCGCAATCACGGACGCCGCGCTGACGACCGGGTAGGTCTCATCCGCCTTGTGCTCGCTGACTATCTTGAGATCGAAATCCAACTCATTCCTCACGAGGCGTTCGAACGTCTCGCAGTTCGCGTCCGCGGAGTCCAAGTACGCGATTTCGGGCCTCAGCTTCCTGACCACGGAGGCGAATACCCTCGCCTCGAGCTCGTTGATCGTCATCAGCTTCCGCGTCTCATCGATGTCCTCGGCGGGGACGACCTGGATCTCGCATTCCGCCACCTCCAGAATCTTTCCGGCGAGCTCCTCCCGCCTTTTCGCGGACAGCTTCTTGGAGTCCCTCACGCCCATCTCCCGGAGCGCCTGATCATCCTCCACGAGGACGCCAGCGACGACCATCGGTCCGATCACCGGACCTCGACCCGCCTCATCCACCCCGCAAATCCTAGTCATCGCCCTCACCGAAGATATCGTCCGCGTGCTCCTGAAGACTCCTGACAACCTCGTCCTCGTCGACGTTCGTCGGCCGCGAGCCCTCCATGACTATCCTCCCGTTTACGATCGTGTGGGACACATCGCCCCCGTTGCAGGAGTAGACCAGATGTGACGGGATTCTCGACCTGAACAGCGGTGTTGACTTGGCCTTCTTCATGTCCACGACTATGATGTCGGCCTTCTTCCCGACCTCGATCGACCCGAGCGAGTCCTCCATCCCCAGGGCACGGGCGCCCTCGATGGTGGCCATGTCAAGGGCCTTCTGAGCGGGCACGACCGTGGCATCCCAGCGGGACGCCTTGTGCATGAGCGAGCAGAACTTCATCTCCTCGAACATGTCGAGGCTGTTGTTCGACAGGGGGCTGTCCGTCCCGAGGCAGACGGTCATTCCGTTCTCGAACATCTCGGGGAGCGGGGCGAACCCGCCCGATGCGAGCTTCATGTTGGACACGGGGCAGTGGACCGCGCTGACCCCTCTCTTGGCGAGCGTCCTGATCTCGTTTATCGTGAGCCAGACGCAGTGCGCGGCGATGCCCCTTTCGCAGAGGAATCCTATCTTCTCCAGCCACTCCGGCGGGCGCAGACCGTACTTCTCGACGTGGTCGTAGACCTCCTTCCTCGTCTCAGAGAGATGGAAGTGGACGGGGACGTCCTCCCGCTCG
>JAJISH010000206.1 GCA_022848825.1 Thermoplasmatota archaeon | reverse complement strand
AGTGAGATGTTCCGTTACCAGTACTCGCGCTTCAAAATCAAGGGTGTTGCGTCGTCGATTGAGAAGGGACTGATATCCGCCAAGCAACTGCAGATGACCTACGATGAAATCCTCAAGAGGCTGAAGGAACAGGTCCCACATCACCAAACCAAGAACTTCCGCGCCATGATAAAGGTCAAGAGCCAGGAGTTCGCGGTCGAGAAGTCCACCCAAGTTGCGAGGGAACTTGTGTCCATGCAGGCCGAGGTCCAGGCCCTTAGGAAGTCCATTTCAGAGGTGGCGAACAGCATGTCGCACGAGATCGCAGAGATTGCATCGAAGTTATCCGAGATCAATGGAAAGCTGAAGGAGTTCGAACCAGCCGCTGATGGGAAGAAACTAGACGGTGCTGGAAGCATCTTCGAACAACCAAGCCCAGAAATTCCCCACGAAACGGTGGAGGAAGCGGACGAAGTTACCTCCACAGAGGAAACCGAGAAGCAGGTCCTCGCTCTGATCCCAGCCAAGGGCACGACCCTCACCAAACTGAAGAAATCTGATCTACCGGACGGGGACCTGCAATCAACTCTCGATTCTCTGGTCCAGAAGGGGACGATCGAGAAGAAGAAGAGAGGCAAGGGGTTCGTGTATCTTCCCAGGGAGGATGGGGAGGAAGGAGGTGGTTCTGATAGTGAATGATAGCGAGAAGAAGGACGTCATGGACCTTGGTGACAAGGAGTTGCTTGTCTACGGGGTTCTGACACAGGAAGGGGTTACGATGAGCGCCATAAGGAATGAGGTCGGGGAGAAGGCCGAATACACCGAGATACTGGACGCGCTCAAATCACTACTTGACGGTGAACTCGTGTCGGTCACCACACATGGTGCACACACGGTTTACAGAAGGACAAAAAAAGACTGAGAGGTGAAAAGAAATGCTTGACGTAGCATTGGTGTCGCTCATCACAGACATGAGCGAGAAAGCAGGTGTGGAAGGTACAATCGAGTACTGGATGCGCGTCGGCGAGAACATGGCCAAGAGGATCGGAAAGGAAGCCTACGTAGGTTGGCCTTCCTTCAACGTCGCCCTGAGAGAGGGTAGGACCGGGTTCTCCATCGAGGGAGATATCCAGGCGTTGACCGATCTTGCCATAACCGATGTGGATGGAGACGTGGTCGGATATCTTTACGCGCTCAAAGAGTGCTGCTTCGTTCCGACGATCGAAAGGACGAGGCTCAGCGTTGGAGCACTTCCCAGAGCTGACAAGGCTGTGGCGGAGGAGTACAACAACAGCGTTCACGATATCGCGGTCTGCAATTTCTGCGTCATCCACGAGAAGTTCAGGCAGGAGGCCTCCAAGAACATTACCATCGCGGGCCAAGTCTTGGATTGTTTGATGCTGGCGACCAGAGGGTTCAGCGGGGAGACCAAGATCTCTGAGGAAAATCTCAAGAAGATCGCCATGAACCCGGAGTACGTGAGGAGCCTTCTTAGGAACTACGATTGTGTGTACGCCGTCCTGATGAAGGGCGCAAGACTGGACAAGGAGGCATAGAGATGAGCGTGACTAAAGACCACCTGAAAGAGAGCAATCCCTTCGTTGATGTGGCAACACATCTCTTCCTGGAGGACATTGCCGACAAACAGGGCGCAGCCGGTCTCAACAACTATCTTATGAGCCTGGCCACGTCGCTTGCCAAGAGCATGCCCAAGGAGGAGTACAAGACATGGGACGAGTTCCTGGAGTCGCTCAAGAGCGGACAATCGATTCTGTCAGCGTTCGAGGAGATCGAGACTCCCACCAA
>JAJISH010000205.1 GCA_022848825.1 Thermoplasmatota archaeon | reverse complement strand
TGGACACTGCGACCGTCATCGTCATGGTAGAACCAAGCCCTGAGACACAAATGTACAGCTGGAACGCTAGCAACACCGTGCTCACGATAGATCATTCTCCGTTCGAGGAGTGCACGTTGTATACGGTCACGGTAGTGGAGGGCCGTGATATGCAGGGACTGCTCCTCCTCCCGCCGAACTCGTTCAGCTTCACGACGGTATGCATCAATCCCCGCATCCTCGTCACGAACCCACATGACGGCCAGTGCAACGTGGACGTCTCGGCGAACATACTGATCGAGTTCAACATGCCCATGAATCCATCGTCCCTCTCTTGGGCGATCAGTCCTGACCCGGGAGGGTGGTCCGTGGCATGGTCGATGGGGAACACGGCGCTCACGCTGATGCCCGCACCGCTCTCCCCGTGCACGACGTACACGATCCAGATACTGTACTTGGAGGGCGAGAACGGGAACCCGCTCGTTCCCCTTCCGTACTCGATCACGTTCACGACCGTCTGCTCGAATCCCTACATCTGCGCCACGTTGCCCGAGGACCAGGAGCAGGACGTCGGTACCGACTCGCAGATCATTGTGGCCTTCAGTGAAGCGATGAACACGCCGACCGTGACATGGTCCATTTCCCCTGACCCTGGACCGCTGGACGTCACGTGGTCGTTGGACACAGTCCTCTTCCTCACACCGCTTTCCGGTCTGTATGAATGCACCGAGTACACTATTGAGCTCTCGGGGAACGACGTCAACGGCAATCCGCTCGTGCCGGGTCCAGTGGCCAATCCGTGGGCTTTCAGGACAGTCTGCGATAGCCCGGTCGTCTTGAGAACCGATCCAGAGGATGGAGAGCAGAACGTGTGGGTCTGGAGGAACATCACCATCGATTTCAGCGAGCCCATCAACCGCTCCGCAGGCTTCGCCTGGATAATCAACCCTGTTGACCCTGGCGGATGGACCGAGGAGTGGAGTCCAGATGAGCGAAACGTCACCCTGGGACACGCTTCACCTCTCTTCCTGAACACGACGTACCACGTCGACGTCATCGAGGCTTGGGACTACGACGGCAACATGCTCGTCCGAGGACCAACACCCAATCCTTGGGAGTTCAGCACGGGCATGTATCCGCCCTTCTACATCACTGACACGGATCCATATGATGGCGAGGTCGACGTTTCAGTCGGCTCGTGCATCTGGATCAACTTCAGCAATCCTCTCAACGGCACCATCAGCTGGACGATGAATCCAGCCCAAGTGCTGATCCCAACATGGGTATCCAACACCACCCTGAGGCTCTGCCCCTCCACGGAGTTCCAGGCATGCACGCAATACACAATCACCATCGAGGAGGCCTACGATATCTATGGTCAACCTTTGTCTCCAGGGCCCGCTCCGAATCCGTGGAGCTTCATCGTGGAGTGCCCGAATCCCTATATATTGTGGATTATGCCCCCGATTCCGCCCTGTACACCTGTGGACTCTCCAGTGGTCGTGAGCTTCTCCGAGCCGATGGACACGCCCACGGTCATGTGGACGCTATCTCCGGACCCTGGCGGCTGGCTCCCGGCGGTATGGAGCCAAAACGACACTCTGATGACGCTCAATCACGCCAATCCCTTCGAATACGAAACGATCTACACATTCGAGATAGTCGCTGGTGAAGGCAAGTACGGTCTTCCTATCGTACCTGGAACCTTCCCGAACCCGGTCCAGTTCGAGACCTGTCCCGCGCTTTGCGCTCCACGCAACCTCACCGTCACAATATTGTTCCCCGATTCGATTCGGCTTGACTGGGATGCTGTTCCCAATGCGCAGGGCTACTTCGTGTATGAGTCCGGGGACAGGTTCGCGGCCTTCCCGGGTGCCTGGA
>JAJISH010000204.1 GCA_022848825.1 Thermoplasmatota archaeon | reverse complement strand
GCGATCATAACGGAGACGCCGACTTCATCTGGAAGTCAGCCGACTCGCAGGTCTGCGGCCAGTGCCACAACAGGGGCGTAAGCACAGCCGAGGAAGGAGGCATGACGATGGGCTATCCCTGGGGTGCTGACGGCAGGTTCCATCCTGGTGATGACCTTGTGGACTACTTCGACTCAGTGGACCCAGTGAATGACACTAGCAGGTTCTGGCCCAACGGAATGCCGAAGAGCCACAGACAGCAGTTTATCGACTGGGAGGGTACGGCACACTCTCACGCAGCGGGAACAATCAAGAACCTGGCCTTTGGTCAGGACCATTGCATGGAGTGCCACTCCACGGACTACTACCTTGCCGAGGAGGCCGGAGACCCCTTGCCCACCAAGGAAGAGGTCAAATGGAGCATAGAGTGTGTCAGATGCCATACACCACACGGAACGACGGCGAACGACAAGATGCTCATCCTGCCCGAGGACGAGACCTGCGGCCAGTGCCACACGGTAGGCGACAGTGGACCTGGTGACTCACCACACCACCCGAACGTCGAGCTAGTGGAAGGCACCATAAACATCACCGGACTGAGCGGCAGTGCGTGGATGGGTGGAGCCGTCGACTGCTCCGACTGTCACATGACGCTGGTGGCCAAGAGTGCGATATTGGGTGACATACCCTCGCACACCTTCGGCTTCGCTGATCCGCAAGAGACCATCGACAACGGCATGCCCAACAGCTGCACGTCATACTGTCATGATGGCGTGAACGGTTTGCTGATGACCGACCAGGAAGCAGTGGATAACATTACTGCATGGCAGACAGACTACACGACCAGACTAGCTGCAGTCGGACTCGTGGTTGACGAGGCCGAGGCCGCCCTCACAGCAGCGGCTGATCTAGGTTTCACTCAAGCAGAGATCGACGCGGCCCAGGCAGACTTCGACGAGGCTGCGTATGCCTACCATTTCGTCGAGTCGGACGCCAGCGAGGGAGCACACAACAATCCATTCCAGATGGACATACTCGACTTCGCTGAGACGACCGCTCAAAGCGTAATCGACGCACTGGAGACAGGCGAGATCACCGGCGTCATAAAGGACAAGGATGGAGACCCGCTTGAAGACGCCGAAATCCGGGACAGTGAAGGCACAGTCAGGGCAACGACGAATTCCGATGGAGAGTTCTCCTTTGACTACGCTCCTGGAACGCATAGCTTCGATGTCTACTACGAGAACGAGGATGTTGGAGATGTAAGTGGGAACATCCCGGTCGACGTGGGAGATGTTGAGGTCGACGTCGGTGGAGAAGAAGCCCCGCTGGACATGATGTGGATCTACCTTGCCCTAGCGGTGATAATCATCGTTGTGGTCATCATTGCGGTAGTGGCAGCCTCGAGGCGAAGAGGAGCACCTCCTGAAGAGCCTTACGAGGAGGAAGAGGAGCCGCCAACAATCGAGTAACCAGCAATCATGCCTCTCGGAATAAGGGATAGTTTAGGCTGTCCCGTCTTTTCCTTTTTTTCACTCTGACACAGCCGTGGCCCTGTCAACGCGCACCTTGGGTAAGAGTTATATCGTGTCTGGACAATTAACTCTCGATATCATGAGAACGACGACCGCGATAGTCATTTGCGCTCTTCTCCTTGCTTCCGCGGCGCTCATATTCGTCCCGCCGAGCGCAGAGGCGGACGGTTGGGCCCCAGAGATCACGAACGTGATTCGTTCCCAGAAGTACCCGATGGAGGCGGAGGTCGTGACATTCAACGCGACCGTGACCGACTCCGACGTCATCACCGACGTTTCCATGTTCATATGCTTCCTGGGAACCTGCGACTTGAGGACCATGAGCGATCCGGATGGGGACTCGGTCTACGGAACCGAATACGAGATGCACACTGGTGTCGACTGGGCCGACATTCAGATATCGGCAACCGACGAGTTCTTCAACAACAACTTGACGGATAAGGAGTACTTCCCGATTGTCCACTGGATCAATCTGACCGCCGACGCCACTCCGAGCCATCCCGTGATCAACGATCAATTCTGGGTGAATGGAACTGCCGTGTACGATGAGAACAACAGCGCACCGGCCGAGCAGTCACTGGTGAAACTCGAGATACTTGAAACAGCGGAGGAGTGGACAACCAACGTGGACAGCAACGGGGACTACTCGTTCGCCCTTGTCGCGCCGAGCGTTCATGGCTCGTACAGTCTGAACATCACTGTAACGAATCGCACCATGGCTGCGAACGTCCCCCTTCCGTTGGATGTCGCGGACATCGACACCGATGGGGACGGCACTCCGAAC
>JAJISH010000203.1 GCA_022848825.1 Thermoplasmatota archaeon | reverse complement strand
ACCTCGCCTTCGATTGGGACTGGGGAGACGGCTCGACGCACAATGCGAGCATGTACTACAACAATGGAATCTCACCTGACCCGGATCCCAGTCCGGGTCCAACATATCCGTTCTCAACGACCGACACCACCGTCCATGCATATTCCCTACTTGGGAACCATACCGTTGTCCTCAACGTCTCGGACGATGATGGCGGGTACGTGCTTCTGCAATTCGAGATTTGGGTTGTGGAGCTCCCAGAAACGACGATAGTGGTCGGTGACCCGAAGTACGTCTCCACGGACTTCTTCATCACGTCCTCGACGCCCATCTCCTTCTCAGTCATGGACAGGAGCGGTGAGGGTATCGAATCCACTTACTACAGGATCGATGGTGGTGTTTGGACCCAGTACGTTGCTCCGTTCAATGTACCGGACGAGGGGGCACACACGATATACTACAACAGCACGGACCTTCTGGGCGGGGCGGAGGCCACGAAGAGCTTCGACCTTGTCGTGGACAACACGCCTCCTTCTTCCAGTGTCATCGTCGGAACGCCCAACCACACGGGAGTCGACCTGTGGATCACTCCATCCACGACATTGACGATAACATCAAGCGATGGCGGATGCGGCCTTTCCTCAGTTGAGTACGAGCTTGACGGTGGAGGATGGCAGCCCTACGTCGCCTCGATCACTGTTCCCAATGAAGGAACGCACATCTTGCTCTATCGAGGAATCGATCATCTCGGGAATACCGAGGATCCTGGAAGCCTCTTTTTCGGTGTCGATGCAACTGCTCCGACCTCAACCGTGATAGTTGGAACCCCGAATTACACGGCGGTGGAACTTTGGATATCACCTTCAACGACTCTTGAGATAACATCCACGGATGGTGGTTGTGGCGTGTCCTACGTTGAGTACGAGCTTGACGGTGGAGGATGGCAAACATATGCGACACCGATAACAGTAGCTCAAGAGGGGAGCCATTTCATCCTGTACAGAGGTGTCGACAATCTGGGGAATACCGAGGACCCCGGAAGTCTCGTCTTCTTCGTTGATGGGACGCCCCCGGTCTCTGATGTCACGGTCGGAACGCCCAGCTTCATCTCAGTTGACCTGTGGATATCTCCTGTCACGCCAATCACTATCTCATCGTCGGACGATGGATGTGGCCTCTCACACGTTGAGTTCCAGCTGGACGGTGGTGTGTGGCAGACGTATGTGAGTCCAATCACGGTGACACAGGAGGGCAGCCATGTTCTGTCATATAGAGGCGTAGACAATCTCGGCAACACTGAAGCCGCGCAGAGCATTGACTTCATGGTCGATGGTTCTCCGCCATCTTCAGATGTCAGTGTCGGGTCCCCAAGCTATGTATCGACTGATCTCTGGATAACTCAGACAACGACAATGACGATCACTTCCAGTGACAGCGGGTCTGGTCTTTCACACATTGAGTATCAGCTCGATGGTGGCGCTTGGCTGACTTACACTGCTCCCTTGACTGTCCAACAGGAAGGTCCGCATGTGTTGAGGTACCGAGGAGTAGACAACCTCGGGAACGTCGAAGGCGACCGAAGGCTCGATTTCATAGTTGACAATACTCCGCCGTCTTCGGGAGTGACGATAGGAAGCCCGAACTACACCTCACTAGATCTGTGGATTTCTCCTTCCACGCCCATGGAGATAGGGGCCGTAGACAGCGGTTCGGGGTTGTCTAGAATCGAGTTCTCCATGAACGGAGGGTCGTGGCAGGACTATGTCGATCCCGTCACGGTAGTGGACGAGGGTCCGGCGACGTTGTCATACCGAGCTGTCGACAATCTGGGCAACACGGAGGAGGCATTGTCTCTGAATTTCGTGGTTGACGGTAGCCCGCCGACCTCAGGGATTACCATTGGCGAACCGAACTACACAGCAGTGAGTCTATGGATATCTCCCTCGACTCCGGTGACAATGACGTCAAGCGACGATGGTTGCGGCCTTTCGCTATTGGAGTATCAGCTTGACGGAGGAGAC
>JAJISH010000202.1 GCA_022848825.1 Thermoplasmatota archaeon | reverse complement strand
CCCTTCCTATTCGAGATGGCGAACATCCGCGAGCACTGCTCTTGGGTGCATTCGAAGGAGCCGGAAAAGGCAACGCAGAAGGCAAAGGACCTCGTGAGGATGGCTATCGCCAAGGCGGGGCTCCTCGAGCCCATCCCTCCGATCAAGATATCCATCGGAAAATCTGCTCTGATCATCGGTGGAGGCATCACAGGGATGACAGCCG
This sequence comes from Thermoplasmatota archaeon, assembly GCA_022848825.1. Classification (GTDB taxonomy): domain Archaea; phylum Thermoplasmatota; class Thermoplasmata; order RBG-16-68-12; family JAGMCJ01; genus JAGMCJ01. Next base: position 1,968 of record JAJISH010000202.1, on the reverse strand, counting down.
CTTTGGGAATCGCAGATCAAGGGTTCGACGCATATCTTGTCGAGAAGAAGGACGAGCTGGGAGGGATAACCCGAAGGATACGCTTTGCTCTCTCAGGAGAGGATGTGCATGCCAGGATGAACGAGTTGATTGACAAGGTGAAGAGCAACGAACGGGTTCACGTCTACACGGGAGCTAAGGTCAAGGACATCGAGGGGTTCATAGGTAGCTTCATTACAACGCTGGAGCACGAGGGTGAGGAGAAGCAGATCAGGCACGGTGTCGTCCTCGTCGCGACCGGAGGCGTCGAGTTGAAGCCCGATGAGTACCTCTATGGAAAGGACCCGCGGGTTGTCACGCAGCTCGAATACGAGGACATGCTCGTGAACGAAGGCTTGAAGGAGGGCACGAAGAGCGTAGCCATGATACAATGCGTGGGCTCACGGAGCGAGGAGAGGCCTTACTGCAGCCGCATATGCTGCACCGAGACCGTCAAGAACGCTCTGAAGACAAAGGAGATGTCACCCGATCTCAATGTCTACGTCTTCCACAGGGACATGAGAACTTACGGATTCAGGGAGAACTACTATCAGGAGGCTGCCGAGAAAGGGGTCGTCTTCGTCAGATACTATCCTGAGGACCCTCCGAAGCTGACCGTCAACAACGGGAAACTGGAGCTCACCGCGAAGGACCCCTTCTTGGACGAGGAGATAGTCGTCTACCCCGACGTGGTCATGCTCGCGGTCGCGACACTGCCGAACGCAGACAATGAGGAGCTTTCCACATTCCTGAAGATACCGCTCACCAAGGACAAGTTCTTCCTTGAAGCTCACATGAAGCTCAGACCCGTGGACTTCGCCACAGAGGGCGTGTTCCTGTGCGGCCTCGCCCATTCACCGAAGTTCGTCGAGGAATGCCTTTCCCAGGCAAACGCGGCAGTCTCAAGGGCCACGACGATCCTTGCACAGGATGAACTGGAGCTCGAGGCGACAAAGTCATCTGTCATCGATGAGAAATGCGATGGGTGTGCGTACTGCATCGACCCGTGCCCGTATGACGCGATAACGCTCATCGAGTACATGAGCGGCGGAGCGGTGAAGAAGACCGTGGATGTTGATGAAACGGCTTGCAAGGGCTGCGGCGTGTGCCAGGCCACCTGTCCGAAGGCAGGGATCTTCGTTCGCGGATTCACTCTCGATCAGATCAATGCCATGATCGAAGCTGCGTTGGAGGTGGCCTGAGATGGAGGAAGAGGAATTCGAACCGCTCATTATCGCCTTCTGCTGCAATTGGTGTTCGTACGCGGGCGCCGATCTAGCGGGCGTCAGCCGATTCCAGTACCCGACCAACATCCGCGTGATAAGGACGATGTGCTCAGGCATGGTACACCCGAATCTGGTCATGGATGCGTTGACGAAGGGCGCGGACGGTATCATAATCTGCGGGTGCCACATAGGCGACTGCCACTATCTTGAGGGCAATGTCGTCACCGAAAAGCGGGCCGATGCAATTGAGCTGATGCTCGAGGATTTCGGTCTAGAACCGGAGCGCTTCCGCCTGGAGTGGATATCCGCTTCCGAGGGCGACAAGTTCGCCAGGGTCATGAATGAGATGGTGGAGACGATAAAGACCCTGGGACCGAGCCCCTACAAGATGGGATGAATCAGCTCGTGAGCGTCTTTATCAGCTTGCCCTCGCAATCGTAGATCAGTAGCTTCACCGGGATCGTCCCGTCGAGGTTGTGAGTAGAGCAGCTCAGGCACGGGTCGTAGGCTCTGATCGCCATCTCCAGCCTGTTGAGGATCCCCTGGTCATACTTGCCATCCTTGATGAGGTCTATCGCCGTCCTCTTCACAGACATGTTGATCGGGGCGTTGTTGTGCGTCGTTCCGACGACAAGGTTGACATCCGTGATCAAACCCTTCTCATCCGTCTCATATTCGTGGATGAGCGTTCCTCGGGGTGCTTCCACACAGCCAATTGCTTTCG
>JAJISH010000201.1 GCA_022848825.1 Thermoplasmatota archaeon | reverse complement strand
TGCCCTCCTCGTAGGACTTGAAGTTGACTATGATCACGACAGTCATTCCATTGCCCCGAATCTAGACGACAGCTTGGAAAGGACCTTCGGCAGGGTTGTGTACTCCATCTCCGAGAGCGGAAGCCTGTGCGGCTCGAAGGGGCCGTGTCTCCTCATGTAGTCCGCTATCTCGGCCGCTTTCTCCCTCGTCGGGTCGAAGGCAGGATCGTCGAAGAGGTCCACAGGGCCCACGAGCGTGGCGTCGTTGACCTGGAAGCCCAGTGCAAGGACCCTTGGCGGGCCATCGAACCTAGTGCACTTCGCATCGGTCAGTGAGACCGGCATGAGCGGGCCGTTGTGGGAACCCCTCATCCAGCCGCTGACCAAGTGCGGGAATGCAAACGGCTCCAGGACCTCTCCCAACGCGGGAAGTCCCGACTGCGCTCTCACTACCGCCACGGGGTCGTCCTTTCCGACGTACTCGCCCGCTATGTGTGCGAGCTTCTCGGTCGAAACAGCCGCCACGGCCTCCTTGGGGGGAAGCTTCCCCTTCTTCGGGAAGATCCGCTTGATGACGAAACGGGATTTCGCGCCGATCAATGCCAGTATGTCATAGAGTTCCTCAGGGGACTTCATCATCACCTTCTTGTGCTCCATGATGTCCCATATCTCGAACATGAAGCCCGCATGCATGGATGGGTCGATCACCAATCCCGCCGTCGAGAAAGGGTCGCCGAACATTCTGAATACGGGAAGGTTGAACGCTCCGGGCTCCGTCTTGTCCATCATGAACACGACGATGGGCTCTGCGGGTCTCTCGGTGAACTCGAGCTCCGCCACGCCTGGCCCCATCCCCTTTATGTTCCCTGAAAATGCATCGATCAGGAGGTCCTGCCCGGCTCCGTAAAGCTTCAGCGACTTTGCGTGTTTCGTGCCTTCCTCGAATGTCTTCCACGCGAGCTTATGGATGTCCTCGGAATCCACTCCCCGCCTGTGGGACATGATAAGCTCGAGATCGTCCCCGCAGTGGGTCACTCTGAAGTCATTTATCAGGCCATCATCTTTGGCCTCCTGCATGAAGCCGCAGGCAACGTCCTCAAGATGCGGATGCACCACAACATGGCCAGGGCAGCTTCCGATGTCCGCTTTTATGACAGAAATCGTGGTCTTCTTTCTTGCCATTGTCCTCCCCGTGGGCATATACGAGGATTCCTATTAAAAGCATACGAGGGTCAACGCTATCACTTCTGATTCCCACAGGGTCAGGTTTAATTCCGCGTACATCCCATTTTCGAGACAGACAAGTCAGGTGAGACCCAGTCTCGACTCGCGGTGAAATGAATGGGCAAGAAGAGTTCCAAGAAGACATCGACGAGGAGTAGAGCCACAAAGCCCACTCCCAGGAAGGCTTCCGCCAAGAAGGCTCCTGACAAGAAGACTCCCGCCAAGAAGAGTTCCAAGAAGACATCGACGAGGAGTAGAGCCACAAAGCCCACTCCCAGGAAGGCTTCCGCCAAGAAGAGCCAGAAGAGGTCCAGGAAATCTCGAAGGAAGCCACAGGTCGAGCGAGCAGCCGCCAAGATATCAAAGACGGAAGCCGCGCTCAAGGAACTCAGAGGATTAGGCGCGAAAACCAAGGATATGGTCCAAGAGCTATCGGACGCAAAGTTCCATTTCAAGAACAAGGACTACAGGAAGTCGATCTCCTTCTGCAACAGGGCCCTGAAGGTCGGCGAACTCTCCGGACGCACGAAGGAAGCCCGAGATAGGGCCATCGAAGTGGCCGGCGAGGCCAAGAAGCTGAAGAAGCTGAAGTTCGACATGTCCGAGACGTTCGAGATACTGAGCGCGACCGAAGTGGCGTTGGCGGACTCAAATTTCAGGGCATTCAAGAGCCTCCTGTCCGAGGCGAAGAAGAGCATGAACCAGGTCAAGCGAGCAAAGAAGCTCAAGAAAGACTTGGAGAAGACGATGGCCTCCGTGGAGGATCTGAAAGCGAAGGGTGCGGTCACGCTGGAGAGCGAAATCCTGCTGAGCGAGGCGGAGGAAGCACTGAAGCTGAAGGACCTGAGGAAGGCGGGGGATTTCGTCAAGGCGGTCAAGAAGTGGATCGACATCGAAATCCTGGAAAGAGAGAGACAGGAGTTGCTCGTGGCTCAGGACCAGAGGGAGACCTCCGAGAAGCTGACCAACCTGCCGCCGCAGATACAGGAATTCCACAAGTTGGGGATCGACACGTCGGCCATGGAGGACTACCTGGCGAAAGCTCAGGAGGCACTTGATGAGGGGGACCACGTCGCCGCGAAGAGAAACGTCCTAGAGCTGGATGAGATCATACGGAGTCTTAGGGGGTCTTCCATCAGGGCC
>JAJISH010000200.1 GCA_022848825.1 Thermoplasmatota archaeon | reverse complement strand
TATCATGTAGTCCAGAACGGGAAGTATCGACAGGGGATGGAGGTTCGAATACCTCGATGCCTGTCTCTGATGATGCTTCTCAAGGGCTCTGGCCACGTCATTGAGGCCCTTCGTCTTGACCTCCTTGAGGGGACCCGAGATGTCATCGTAGAAGGAGTACTTCTGCAGCTTCGGAAGGAGCTCCTCAAGCGACAGTGGCATGAACGTATCGAGCTCCTCCTTGGACAGCTCCAATCCACCCTCGATGAAGACGTCGCGCTCTATCCTCTCCGCGTCCTCTCTGGTCCTCAGAAGCGTTCTGAGGTTTATCATGTCGATCTCCTTCCGTATGAACATCCTGAGCAGCTTCATCGGGTCCGTCGTTGGAGGCACGACCTCCAGAAGAAAGGAGTAGTACGCTCGGTCAAGGGCGTCTTCGAAGACCGAGATCGGCGGGAACTCCTCCGAGTCGCCCTTCGCTTCTCGGTAAGCAAGATCGTAGACGGTGTTCTCGAGCTCCTTCATGACCTCTTCCGTGGTCTCCTTCTCGGCAAGCTTCCGAAGGAACTCCGTTGAGAACGAACCCGCAGGAATGAGGTCCTCGATTATCTCCTCGTTCGGGGCCCCGTAGGATTTGCCTCGTATGATGGTCTTGACGTTCCAAACGTCCCAGCGGTCGAGGAACCTGGAAATCATCGTTCTGAGGTCGCCCTCCGAGAACTCGATTATCTGCGTGAAGACGTCGGCAAGGTTGTTGCGTGTGGCCATCTCGATGAGGTCCACGCCCGAGTACTTCGCCCCGAGGGCGAGCATCTGATCTCTGTACTGGCCCTCGCCGAGGAACCGAGAGATGCTCGGAGTCTCCATCTTCAAGAGTCTGGCGTAGGTATCCTTGGCGAGGAGTCTGCTCTTCTTCCCCTTGACCCTGGCGCAGACATAGGGATAGTTGCCGAGCTCTATGGGCAATCTCGCCTTGAGGTTCAACTTCTCCGCGATGATTTCCGTTATTGCCATATGACCTCAGCAACTTCTCTTATGGAGTCTTCCCAGATCTTCTGCATCAGCGTCTCGAAGGTGAGGTCCACTGTGCTCTTCCCGTCGGTGCTCTCGACCACTATCCCGCCGAGGACGGGCCTCGTCCCTGCGTAGTTGGCACCTGCGATTGTCTGGACGGTCATTCTGTCCTTCTCACCCGAATAGACTCTTCCAGCTCCGACGTCGGCAGAATGCGAGCTGAGGAGGTGTCGGAGGATCATGTCATTCGATGGAAGCGTCTTGAGACGCTCCAACGCCCTAGAATATACTTCGTCCAATATCTCCTTCTGAGCCTCCAGGATCAACCTCTTCACTTCGAGTTCGGTTCTTGCGAGGTCCTGCACCCTTTTCTTCTTCCCGGCAGTCTCAGCATCTTCGACTCTCTTCTTCATTTCCTCGGTTCCCTTCTCCTTCGCATCGCCGATGATATTGCTCGCTTCCATCCTGCCTTCGCTGACGATTGCCTCGGACTCTCTCCTTCCAGCTTTCAGGATGTCCTTGACTACGGACTCTAGTCCCATTTCAATCCCTTGCGCCTATGTTATTTTTCCCAACAATAGGAAGGCTATAACGAAACCGAACAGAACGATGGTCTCTGGGAGCACCATGAAGACAATCCCCTTGCCGAAGAGGGCCTCGTTCTCTGCCATTGCTCCAACAGCTGCCGCACCCACGACCTTCTCTGCCCAGGCCGTGGCGAACGCAGCTCCAGCCATCGTTATGGCGGCCGATAAAGCCAACATTCCTGCGTCTGTTACCATTCTTTCTACACCTCCTGTACTCGTTTTAATCCGAAAGGTTTGAAATCTATTCCACTTCCTTTGTAGAACTTCATGAACCATTCCACATAATGGAGCCTAAGTGCCTGAATGCCCGCTGAGACAGCGCCCAACATGAACACGGTCGCATGAGCGAAGAAGAGAGCGACGGCGCCTCCGATCATGAGTGCGATGTTCCCGTCCGCATAGAAGATCATGGGCATACAGACAGTGTTGAACGCGACCGCCGTTGCACCTTTTGCCACGGCGACGCCCGCGATACGAGCATACGAGAA
>JAJISH010000020.1 GCA_022848825.1 Thermoplasmatota archaeon | reverse complement strand
TATACGTCAGAAGCAGGTGCAGAGAGCTGATTGCCATGGACTTGAGGATTGATTCTCACCTGATAAGGTTTGCCGAATCGGGTCTTCGAGCGGGGAGGCACGGTCCGAGCAAGGATCCGGCAAGGATGTAGCAGGTATGTCCCTGGTAAGTCCCTAGGATGTCACAAGGTTTCAGCAAGCGAGGAGCAAGCGAGGAGCAAGAAACCTGCAAGGAAGGAGCAGCGAGCAGCAAGAAAGGAGCAAGAAAGGAGCAAGAAGACCAAAGGGAACTTCCAACAAGTCCATGCAAAGACTTAAGAAGTCATCGTTGCACCTCCGCAGAAACCGTGTGAAATCAATGTTGACATCGCATCGGACGGAAGTTGCCTCTAAGGATTCCGGCACGTTGTCCCTACTGGCCCACTTGAGCCGTTCCGAGCCAGATGCTCATGTCGTCAGTTAGAGAAAGTATAAGTATGTAGCGTTTGATACAGAAAATACAGGAACTTCCATTGGGCATTTGGTGGGGAGGAGCTTCGCAGAAGGCTTTTCTCACGAATCTTGGGAGGAGGAGAGAATGAAGTTGTTCGGGCGAAAGGACGCCGAGGAAGGGAGCCACGAGATAGATGAGAGACTCGCACGATCGACGGTGGAGGAGTTCGGCGAGGTAGTTGATAGACTAAGGGTGCTAGGCATTGAAGCGTTCGAGCTGGAGGAGAGGCTCCTGGAGAGCGTCGACGCGCTCGAAGGCATCTCGAACCCGGATCTGAGACCATCGCTCGACGTGGCCTTCATGCTCGCCGTTGAAGGCGTTGAGAAGGGGAAGAACATACTGCTCTACTACGATTCCGCCGCGGCGGCCATCGGGCATGCCGAGCGGCTCATCGACGAGGTGCACCGGGACCAGGTCGAGATCGAGGGCAACGTCTTCCAGCACTTGATCCTCTCGCCCAGCCTCGGGCTCCTCAACGGGGCCAAGCAGAGCCTCAAGAAGGGCGAGCTCGAGCAGGTCCATGAGATCGTGGAGCGGATAGAGATCCTGCCGAAGAACGTGAAGGAGGAGTGCCTGGAGAACGCCGAGCTCTACCGATACTGCGAGGAGTTACTCGAGGGACTGAAGCGGGACGGTGTCGGGACCCAGGAGATCGAGGACGTCATGACCATCGCTCGGACCGCGTTCCTGAGCGGGGCCTTCGGCAGGGTCGGGGAGCTGACCGAGGTAATCGAGAGGAAAGCAGTCGAGCTCAAGGACAGGCACCGGGCGGCGGGACGCTCGCTCAGGGAGGCGAGGAACGCCGTGAACGTGCTGGAGATCAAGGGCGTCCGCACGAAGGAGCTGCACGAGCTTCTCGGGAAGGCGTCGGACTCGCTCGAAGAGACAGACTACAGGGAATGCATCGACCTCTCGAACAGGTGCACGTCCAACGCCGTCGACATCCGCAGGAGCCACAGCACGCTGGCAGAGAGGATAAGCATGCTGCGCGAAGAGGCGAAGCTCATGAGGTCACGGGGCGAGAGCGTTACCGACGATATCGACGAGATCCTGACCAGGGCCGAGCAGGAACTCGTGCAGGGCGACCTACAGGATTCCGAGGAGGACGTGGAGATCGCCTCGCTCATGATGGGAAGGTTCGAGCTCGTCTCCTGACGACTGGTCGACGCACAGGAACTCAGCGGCTCTCATCTGAGAGCCATGCCTTTCACGACCAGTATGACCTCCGTGATGAAGAATATGGAACACATCATGCAGAGGAAGAGGCCAAGGCTCGGGTAGATGAAGGTCGGAATGAATCAGGCGATCGACACCAGTATCAGGACGATTCCGGCAACAACGATGGGCTATCTCGTTTCGCACAACCTCCTCATCCGAAGCCGAGAGCTAGAGCGGTCAAGATGTGGATCCAATAGATCGTCAGGAGGAACCCGGTGGCCCCAAGGATGATCGCCAGGAGTCCGCTGGCTGGATCATGAAGGACCGCTTTGAGACCGAAGTAGACGGCGATGAATCCGAGTATGAGGCCCAGGATGGGGATCAACATGCCAAGCACGACCGCCAGGATGCCTGAGATCAGCCCCTTCTTCCCGTACGGGTACTTCTTCCGACGGTAAGGCTGCCACAGCTTCTGCTGGTCGTAGCCCGGGTAGGGCGGCTCCTCCGTTCCCGTGCGCTTTCTCAGGATCCATGTCGTCACGGTCCGCTTCTTCATTCGGTCATAGGCCAGGCTGGACGCCTCGTCGGTGAGCGGATTCCCGCACACCTCACAGAAGCGCACATCGCTCTCCCATA
>JAJISH010000002.1 GCA_022848825.1 Thermoplasmatota archaeon | reverse complement strand
GTCCTGTACGAGAAGGCTCTCTGCGTTGAGGGAATCATCGCTGTTCATGGAAGGGCGAGGGACGAGAAGGGCGGAAACCTGGCGGACGCAACCATAGTCATGAGGAACGTCGACACGTCTGAGACACTTGAGGGAACGACGAACGGGAGCGGATACACCTTTGAGATTGTCTTCCCCAGATGGATGCAGGCCGGGGACACGGTGGAGATAAACGCCTCGTATGAGGGGAGGGTCGGAGGAGTCTCGTTCGTGGTTCCCAGAAGTCCTCTGGACATGTCATACGACGTGGTCGTGGACGTTGGATCGGTTGGCCTTGGGCAATTCGACTTGGCCCTCATAATCCTGATTCTGGCGATAGCCATCGTTGCGTCCGTGGCACTGACATCACGCCTGGTGAGACCAAAGGGTATGGAGACGGGGCCGGAAAGGTCAGATGTCCCGCCGCCGTCCAATGAGTGCGGGATATGTGGTGCGGAGATAAACCTGGGCACATTCTCAGTCGAGTGCTCGAGTTGCGGCTCCGTATATCATTCTGCATGCGTCAAGGGCAGGAAGAGATGCCCGTCCTGCAGGAAAGCACTCATCTGAAACACTTTCATCAACCCCTCCCTTCTGGAGCTTTAAGTAGGCGGAGAGCAACTCCTCCATAGGGGTGAAACGTGAAGCAGGTTCTGATCGCGAGGAAGGGGGACGAGGTTTCCATCGAGTTCGACTACGACAGGGATCTGGTGAAGGTCGCGAAAAGTCTAGAGAAGAGAAGGTTCGATTCGGAAACGAAGGAGTGGCTTGCTCCGCTCCATCACTACAAGTATGTCGTGAAGGAATTCGAAGCGGCGAACTGTTTGCTGAGGATTGATCCGAGCATTGAGGAACTGCTGATAAACAAGGTCGACATCGAGAAGAAGTTGCCAGTCGTTCACATAAGGAGCAACTCTGCCGAATACCAGATCTCCTTTGAGTACGATGAGCAGATTGTGAGAACGATGAAAGCACTTCCCGAGAAGCGGTTCGATGCCGTTCTGAAGATGTGGGCGGTGCCCATAAGAGATCGGGAGAAGACACTCGAACAGATACTCTACAGGTTGGAATTCGTGGATTGTGAGGTGTCACTCGAAGGAAATCTGGCAGACCCAGATGATATTAGGAAACATACTTAAACCAACCTCTCTTATCTTTGCTGAAGTCGGAAACGTGAGGAGGGAGTATGCCCGAAGAGGCTCAGAGGATATTCTCGGTGACCGAGGTCACGGACACTATCCGCAATCTGTTGAGAGATGAACCCTCTCTCATCGGCGTCGCTGTCAGAGGGGAGCTGAGCGACTACGGGAAGTCGGCGCAGGGCCATTGTTATTTCACCATGAAAGATGAGGATTCCTCCTTGAAGTGCGTTCTGTTCAGAGGCGACGCGGAGCGTCTCGGTCTCGACATAGAGGACGGCCAGAAAATCGTTGCGTCCGGGGACATAGACGTCTACCGACCATCCGGATCATATCAGCTGATTGTGAGGGAAGTCAAACTCGAGGGTGTCGGTGAACTGTATCAGAAGTTTCTCAGACTCAAGAAACTCCTGGAAACGGAGGGCCTTTTCGCTGAGGAACACAAGAAACCACTCCCTGAGTTTCCGGTCAAGATAGGCGTTGTCACATCCGAGAAAGGAGCGGCATTCCGCGACATCGTGAAAGTTCTCGGCAGGAGATTCCCGCTGGCGGACATCATCCTGGCGCCAACGCTCGTTCAGGGAGCTGATGCCCCGGGGTTTATCGTCTCTGCAATTGAGGCTCTAAACAGGTACGACGGCATCGACGTCATGATAGTCGGCAGGGGTGGTGGAGCCTTCGAGGACCTCGCGTGCTTCAACGACGAATCTGTAGCACGCACCATCTTCGATTCCCACGTCCCCGTGGTCTCCGCAGTGGGACACGAGACGGACTTCACGATTGCTGACTTCGTGGCGGACAGGAGAGCAGCCACACCAAGTGCAGCCGCAGAGATCGTGGCTCCTGACATCATGGAACTGCACACGTCTCTTGATACGGACAGGGAAAGCCTGGTCTGGGGCCTCAGGAACATGCTCGAGTCTAGAAGGAGGGACATCAAGAGGCTGGAGTCGAGCCTCTCATCAGATGTGGTCCTCGACCAGATAAGGACACACTCCCAGAGGCTCGATGACCGCTTCCTGCAGATGAACCGGGCTCTGGAGTCATTCCTGGTCCTTCAGAGAGAAGGTCTGAGGAAACTGGGCGGCATTCTCGGGACCGCTGATCCACTGGCAACACTGGACAGGGGGTATTCCATCGCGATGAAGCTGCCGGACAAGGACGTGATTGAGACGATCGAATCCGTGACCTTGGGGGACGACGTTCTCGTTATGGTCAGGGATGGTGAGATTTACTGTGTCGTAAGGAATCTGAAGGAGGTGGAAAGACGACCGAGGAAATAGCCTTTGAGGACGCTCTGGAACGGTTGGAAAATATCGTGGACACGCTTTCCAAGGGGAAGCTCTCATTGGACGAAGCAATGGAGAAGTTCGAGGAGGGAATCCGGCTCTTCAGGCTCTGCGATGAGAAGCTGAGAGGCGCGGAGCAGCGAGTCTCGGTTCTGACCCAGTCCGAAGAGGGCGTCGAGGAAAAAGCGTATCACGAATGAGCGGGCCGTCCAAGACAATCGGGCGTCACTGCTGAGAGAGCGCTCCGAGCGAGCGAAACTCCTCTCCCAGGAGCTCCATTTCCTTCTTGATGGTCTCCCCTTCTGCTGTGCTGCATTTGCCCCAGAACTGTGAGTGCCTGGGCCTCTCCCAATCTATGTGGATATCCAGTATCCGCGGGCCTCTCTTGTTCTCTCTGAAGATCCTGAGGTGGAACCTGGGGTACCTCGTCTTGGATATTGGCCTGGTGGCGACGACCTCGTCTGTCGACTCTACTATCCAGTAACCTCTTTTCCGGAGTATGTTGAGCAGTTCTACGATCTCCACTTCGTCCATCTTCTCGCGCAAGGCGAATCAGCCCTTCTCGCTCATCTTTCTGCCAGCTTATCAAATTATGCCTGGTCCTCGGCCATGAGCCCTGCGATTCTTTTCCGATTGTAGTCAAGGGGCTGAAGGAGCGTCTCGCCCATTCGACAGAGAAGCTCGATGTACTTCTCCTTGTCGTACGTCTCCCCTCCTTCCAGCAAGTCAGCGACTCTCAGTCTCTCATCCGCGATTTTGCTCTCGCTGTCCAAAAGGACGAATCGAATCACCTCACCGGGGTGGACCTCCACGTCCTCCTCTTTCAGCTGGATGAGCGCGGCGACCTGATTGTTGAAGACGCTGTACTCCTTCAAGCTCTTCGAGATCCTCAGGGTGAGGATGAGGTCCTCAAGGTCTATGTCCTCCTTCCGCACCCGCTTGACCCATTTCCTCAGGACCTCCAGGGCCTCCGGGACGTTCTCCTTGAACTCCTTGACACTCTCTGCCTTGGCAAATACATCCAGCATCTCCATCTGCGCCCTCTTTACCAGCTCACACGTGTCGTGCCTTCTGGCCTCTATCCCGCGGATTTTCATCTTGCCGTCCTCGAACATCCCGTAGTAGCGGTTCATGGCCCCGACGTCGAACGTCTTGCAGGGCAGGAACACGATCCACTTGTACACCCCCTCCCGCTCAACAGGGATTCCTATGTGTCCGGATACGTGTTCTATGAGCTTCTGCTCATCGCCCTCGCCCTTCAGCCAGAGGGAGTCGACTATGCCATGAAGCACCTCGAAGCCGTGCTGATCGGCAATCTCAGCGGATTTGAGGAGGATCTCACGACCGTAGGCGGTTATGGACTCGTGGCACTCTATCTTCCCGTATCTCGCGTTGCGGTAGCCCGTGTAGCCGAACGAGCAGACGAGAAGCCATTTCAGAATGTCTGATTTCTCTTTCGCCCTCTCTTCTCTTTTCTCCTTGGCCAATCTCTTGAAGACCATCCGCCTCCTTATCACGGGGGACAGAACGCGGGGAATCAGCCCGATCTTCTTCTCACAAACATGGTACCCTATTTCGGGAACTCTGTGATTCGAGTCCGGACAACACTCGCATAGAACCGTTTCAGGCGATATGTTGAATCGGACCATTATGCTGGGGTACAGCGACGTGAAGTCTATCTCCAGGACATTCTCGTGAAGGCCTACCTTGGGCTCGAAGATGAAGCCGCCCTTATCGCATACAAGCAGTTCCTTGGCGGTCTTGAACTCCTCGGGCAGGTTCTTTTTCCACATGACCGGATGTCCGTCTCTCATGGCCTGATTGACCTGCATGGCGGATACCGCGGTTCCGGGGGACAGTTTGGCGATCTCCTGCGGAGGGATGTTGGAGATCCTCGCGAGATCTATGAGACCGTAGAGCCCGCTCTCCATGTGCAGGAAGGAGCCCCCCGTGTCTATGTGTATTCTCCCCCTCAACGTGTACTTCGGCGGTCTGTAGAGAATGCGACCGTAGCTGAAGTACGACTTGCCCTCTCTTCGCGGGCTGACAAGGCTTGCCTCCCGCCCGAGCTGGAACTCCTCGAGAACATCGTTCTCAGCGGCCCGCCCGTAGAGATAGGGAAAGAGGAATGAATCGCCGTTCCTAGTGAGCACGACATCCGGATCGACCATGCCCATTCTCTGAGCAAGCTCCAGAAGCATCTCCCGCTCGTCGCGCCCTCTCACGATCCTATCGCCCAGTTTGATGCTATGGATGGAGTCGCTGAACCTCTTGATCTTTGAGCGACCGCGCACCCTGACCCCCATCTCCACCTGACTGAGCCGAGGGATGTCGTAGTGAATCGCCCATTGCTCGTCGAGAAGAATGAAATCGCGCACGATCTCGAGGAAGGCCATGGGGAAGACCCCCTTCTCCATAGTGTACCGCTGGCTCAGTCGGATGTCCACATTGTAGAGGGTGAAATCCCTGTAGCGACCGCGGGAATCGATTTCCCCTGCGAGATATCTGAGGTCCGAATAGGTCGCAGGCGTGACGCTCAGGACATCGAAGAGCTCCTGACTTCCAAGCCTCAGCTTCCTTCTTTCGAATGAGACATCTCTTACGGGAACGGAGCCGAGCCAGTCCTCGATTTCTTTGAGCCTCCTCTTCTCGCCGTGCACGTAGAAATTGGGAAAATAATCCGCATCGACTATCTTGTCCACGCCACTCTCCGTCTTCAACCAGCAAACCATGCGATTCTTGTCGTAGTCTGGGTAGACATCGAACAGCCAACCTCTCATTTCTCTGTGCTCCGAACCCTCTCTTTGAGCGTATCTATCTCCTTCTGCAGCTCGAGTATTATGGACATGAAGATGCTCTCCATGGGATCGATGCGGTTCGCATACGAGCAAGCGGACGAATGCGCCCGCGCCTTGTTCACGAGTCTATCGAACACCTGCTTGTCCTTTGGTCTCAGGGCCCTCTTGTACTGCCCCCATCCGGATATGGTGGATTCGAGAAGCAGTCTGAATGTGGGAACAGTTCTTCCCATCCGATCACCTCACTGACGGCTCTTCCGCGGTCATGTAGACCTCGTTCTCCACGTACTCCGCCAGAGTGGTCTGGTTATGAGCCACCGGGACGTAGTTCATCCACCTCTCCTCCCTCGGCAACACGACCCTAAGGCACCGAACACCGCTCTCGAACCTCACTACCTTGTCCGGCTCGGTGTAGAGCAATCTTCTCAGGGCGCTCCTGCGGTACATGTTACTCAGCTTGTAGTTGGTGATGAGAGTGATGGTGTTCCACCTCTCCGTCAGCTCTTTCACCGTGGAGAAGCCGTGCCGAACGAGTTCGAGGGCCTCTGGCCACCACAAATCCTCGTCCAGATAGGGCGCTGGGAAGCAGGAGACCACCAGCATGCCTGCCCCGCTCTCCTGTATGCGATCCTCCAGCCTCTCTCCTATCAGCGTGGACATCTGGTATGCGGTGAAGGGACGGGAAATATGGACCCGGCTCAGCACATGTTCTCTGTTCACACCGAACCGCTTGGCCAGATTGGCGAGGACGAAAGGATTGATGGAGTTGCCACCATCCAGAAACACGACTGGAAGGTCGTGTCTCATTATTTCCTGAACGCAGAGCAACGAGGCGAAGTCGAAGAGGAACTTCGAAGCGCTGTCTATGAAGCTGATACTCGACGATTTAAAGGTACCAATGAACTCGTCCAGCGGTTTCAGGGCGGACGAGACATCTCTCTCGATTCTCTGGGCATCCAGAACAAGACTCTTCGTAATCGCTCGCATATCCTCCCCCTATGGTGAAAAACTGGCATATGAGCATATAACGCAAATCAGAGGGGAGGGGAGTGAAAGTGGCGGTCAACCGAATCGCTCTCGAAAATCACGTCTGGAAGCTCGATTTTGTCCTCATCTGTCCGAGCTCGCCGCAATGTTCAAGCACGCCTATAGGATCTTCTGGATCTGTCCAGACCTGAGGTAGATCGAACGATCAGCGATCTCGGACGCGGACTCCAGATGAGTCACCGAGACAATCGTTGTTCCAGTCTTCCTGTTCAGGTCCAGAAGAAGGTTCCAAACCATCTCTCCGGTCTCGGCATCGAGATTGCCCGTCGGCTCATCGGCGAGCAGTATCTTCGGCTCCTTCGCGAGTGCGCGGGCCACTGCAACTCTCTGCTGTTCCCCGCCGCTCAGCTGCGACGGGTACTTGTCCATGTGATCCTTG
>JAJISH010000199.1 GCA_022848825.1 Thermoplasmatota archaeon | reverse complement strand
CGGAGCGAAGGAATCCCTGTCCGTCGACTCCGTCCCGCACAACAAGAAGTGCGAGAGTTGCGGCGAGACCATGGTCCTGGATCAGGAGCTTGACCTTCTCGAGAACATCTACAACGAGGCCCAGGCGGCGGGAGCGAAAGTTGAGATAGTGTCCACGGACTCGGAAGAGGGACAACTCCTGTTGAAGGCCTTCGGCGGGTACGCGGGAATCCTGAGATACAGGGTGAACTGATGTTGAGGGACCCCTGGGCGGAGATAGAGGATGACCTGAGGGACATCAGGCGCAAAGCCGAGGAGAAGTTGGCGGTTGAGCATCTTGACATACCGCTGGAGACGCCTCCAGAGGGTCTCGGAGACATCTGCTTTCCTGCCTTCCAGTACTCTCAGGCCCTCGAGGCCAGCCCGGAGGACTGCGCCGAGCGGATCGTCTCGGCGATGGACACGGGCGAGTACTTCTCAAAGCACGAGGCCGCGAGAGGATACGTCAACTCCTTCATCGACTGGGGAAAGCTCACGCCTCAGGTGGTCGAGTCCATCCTCTCGCTCGGACCTGAGTTCGGCGGTCTTGAGCCAAAGGACGAGAGGATCCTGCTGGAGCACACCAGCGTCAATCCCACGGGCCCCATCCACATCGGCCGTTCAAGGAACTCGATAATCGGGGACACCCTCGCACGCGTCCTGAGAAGGGCGGGTTACGACGTCACGACCGAGTTTTTGGTCAATGACACCGGGAGGCAGATGGTCGTTCTGACGTGGGCGACGCAGAACATCTCGGAAGATGAGCTACCGAAGGCGCGAAGGGACAAGGATGACCATCTCATCGTGCGATACTACCAGAAGGCCTACGAGATACTGGAATCTGACACGACCCTCGAGAAGACGATCGAAGACCTCGTGCTCAGGCTCGACAGGGGCGAGGAGAAGATTGCCCGCGATGTGAAGGCGGTGGCGGAGAAGGTCATGGAAGGGATGGTCTCCACCCTCAAGGAGATCGGCGTGACCCTCGACTCATACTTCTGGGAGTCCAGCACGATACTGGACGGCAGCGTCCATGAGGTTATCGAGTCCCTCAAGAGGTCAGAGAACGCTCACTCGGACGCGGGGGCCTACTACCTCGACCTCGAATCCTCCGGGATTCACGGGTGGGACGCCCGCTTCTTCTTCACAAGAAAGGACGGGACATCACTGTACACGACTCGAGACATCGCCTACCACCTCGGTAAGTTCAAGCGGTGCGATATCGCGATAAACGTCCTCGGCGAGGATCAGAAGCTGGGAATGAAGCAGCTAACGCTCGCCTTGGACATGATGGGGGTCGAGAAGAGGCCTGAGACGGTCTTCTACGCCTTCGTCTCCCTCCCCACAGGGAAGATGTCCACCAGGAGCGGTACGACCGTGCTCTTGGACGACCTGATAGACGAATCGAGAGCTAGGGCGGCCGAGGAGGTGAAGAAGAGGAGGCCAGAGCTCTCTCCGGAGAGGATAGAGAGCATCGCCAACATCGTGGGAACGGGCGCGGTGCGGTACAACATCCTCAGAGTCCAGCCCGAGAAGAAGATAGTCTTCAAGTGGGAGGAGGCCTTGAACTTCGATGGGAACACCGCCCCGTTCATCCAATACTCTCACGCTCGAGCCTGCAGCATCCTGAGGAAGGCTCCAGATAGAACGGGGAAGGACTACGGACTCCTCGCACACCCGGCCGAGATACGGCTGGTGAACACGCTGAGCAGGTTTCCCGCCGTAATCCGAAACTGTGCGGGGAGCCTGAGAGTGCATTCGCTGGCGTCTTACGCCTATGACCTGTCGTCCGATTTCAACCAGTTCTACCGCGACTGCGGAGTGATCCGTGCAGAGCCAGAGCTGCGGGATGCAAGGGGTGCCCTCGTGGAGTGCACAAAGATAGTCCTGGTGAGCAGCCTCGACACGATGGGGATTCAAGCTCCGGAGGAGATGTGAGCTACTTCTTCGTCTTCTTCTTCGTCTTCTTCTCCTTTGGCTCTTCCTTCTTCTCTCTCCTCTTGAACTTCAGCTCTCCTCGCTGCCACTTCCGCCGCAGCCATATCACCACGATGACGAGGATGATCACTATGACGAGGACGATGTAGACCAGATAGGTCTTCCAGGGTGCCTGACTGACCGTCACGAACTCCGTCATTCGGTTGTCCGGTCCGATCTGCTCACTGTGCTCATTCTCATCGTAAACCTTGATGAGAATCGTCAGCTTTCCGACGACCTCGGGAGTCCAAGTTATCTCTGCCCGGATCTCCTCTCCCGCCTCTATCTTGACCTGAGTGGTGATCAAGCAGGATTCATTGTAGAATCTGACTGTG
>JAJISH010000198.1 GCA_022848825.1 Thermoplasmatota archaeon | reverse complement strand
ACGTTCCTCATGATGATGGTTGCGTCCACTAGGTTCCCGCCCTTCTCGTCCCTCACCCTTCCGTGAACAGCGATAATCCCCTCAACGCAGAGAGCGTCCTCATACAAGACGGGATCCCTGGACATCTCGTTCGACATGATTGTTGTGTAGTTCCTGAGATAGCCAGTATCATTGAAGAGGTAGAAGTAGTAGTTGTAATAACCAGGGACCAACGGACTGTAGACGATTGTCTCGGGCTCCCCCACTGTCACGTCAACGCGGCCTTCCTTCACGAATTCGTCCGACCTGTAGACCTCGTATTCCACATAGCCATCGATTTCGCTCGTGAGCGTGACAGCCATCGTGTCATTGAGGGAATCACCATTCAAGTCCAGGTTGCTTCCAACGAGGTCGAGGATCGATACGTTCTTCCCGGAGGTCGAGTAGTAGTCCAGATACTCGTCCCAAAGGGTGTCAACACTGAATGCGAGGTCGTTGTACGACGTCAGCACCTGTGACGTGGGATATGACAGGGATATTCCATGGGCGTCGATGAGCCTGACCCCCTTGGCGTCCTGCTCATTGTCCCAGTGTCTCTCGTACGCGACCGCAAAGAGGACGTGGGATTTCACCACCTCGGCCTTTCGCTCAATCCTGACGCTGTCGACGTGGTTGATGAGCTCGTCCGCCAGGTCAAAAAGGTCCCTTTCGTCCACCTCGTACTTCTCTGTGGCGTCCCAAGCTGCCCTTACCTCTTCACCGAAGTATGGAATGAAATGGTACAGATCCCAGACGAGGTCGTCCAGCGATTCGGCCAGGCTGTCAATCCTGGTCGCATTGATGCTGGAGAGAATGGCGGAATATGAGCTCATCCCCTCGTACTCCTCGATGAATGAGTCCACGACCTCTCTTGAAAGCTCCAAGGGCGTCATGGATGGATCTGCAACGAGGGGGCCGAGGAAGCCGTCGTACGCCCACCCGCGGGCGTCCTCGTCCTTTTCCGAGCCGACTATGAAGTCAACATAGTCCCTGATCTCGTACATTATCTCCAGCGTGGTTCTGCACGTATCGAACCCCACGATGTCGAGCCGTCTCCCGCCGTTGTCCGCAACAATCTGCTGGAGAGCTGCCCCGAGTTCTGGCGTTGTCAGGTAGTTGGAGGAGTTCGAATCGTCCTTGACCAGACCCTGCCAGCTTAGTCCATGGTCCCATAGGACGAGGAAGTAGTGGTCCGCTGGAAAGCCGCCCATCGCCCAGTCCACGAAGTCCACGAGCGTGTTGGGGTCGTCCATGGCGGCCTCCCCGATATCCTCTATCTGGTAGTCAGGGAGAGGTTCGTCGCCATCCTGCACGAGAAACCTCTTCGTCGTGGTCCAATCGGGGTTAGTTTCCTCCCCGCCGATCTTCCTGTCGTACTGAACGACTATCTTCACGTCCTCGGTCGAGCCGACCTGAGCCATCTCCGCGAAGTCGAGAAGGCTCATGTCCTCCAGATTGTTGTCAGCGGCCATGTAGACCATTATCGTCCATTTCGTACCCTGGGCTCTGCCTTCCTGGGTCAGTGAGAGACCTGCAAGTAGGAAAGTGAGAATGAGAAAGAAGGCCAGAACCCTTTTCATCATTGAAATCATTTTCAGCCCAGTATTTAAAACAATCGCGGTTGTTCTAGCCGAGCAAATCCGTCGATCTGACCAGGGGTATGAGTTCGACTCCAATTTCCCCCAAGTTCTCCTGGCCGCCCTCCTCTCTGTCAACAACCACGACTGCTTTCTCCACGGTGGCCCCTTCCGCCCTGAGCTCCACGATCGCCTTTCTCAAGCTGTTGCCTGTCGTGGTCACGTCCTCGACGAACAGGATATTGTCCCCTTTGACCAGTTCTCCCTCGAATATCTTTCCGGTGCCGTGCTCTTTCCTCTTCTTTCTCACGATGATGAACGGTCTATCGATCTTCATGGCTACCGCCACAGCGATTGGCACGGCCCCGAGCTCGACGCCTGCGATCCTGTCCGCGCCTACCGCGTGCGGGGCGATCTTCTCCGCGATCTTCTCCAGGACCCTGGTTTCCGTAATCGCCTTCTTTATGTCGATGTAGTAATCACTCTCCTCGCCAGAAGCGAGGGTGAACTTGCCGAATTGCAGAGCTTTGGTGTTCTTCAGATCGTTCACCAAGTCGCTCACATCGGGCTTGGAACACTTCACACAGACACCTGCGATGGCTATGATGCAGTCGCCGCACACCGATCTGTGACAGCTGATGCATTCATTCCTTGCCTCCCTGATACCGCAAACCTCACACAAAGCCATTATACTCACCACGGGACGTCTTTCTTGCCGAGTCTGTACCCTAGGACATTGACAGCTCGATGCATCGGAGGAGTAATGAGGACTATGAATATCAAACCTATGATGGCGCCGTCAAGGACGTAAGTCCTCAAGAACCACCCCGTCTCGAAAATGAGCAGGAGAATCGTCGCTCCGATGAGGAAATCATACTGGTCCAGACCTGGTGTCTTGGCTCCTCTCTCGATTCCCGCCCTGCGCTTTATGAAGCTTCCAAGGATGTCGCCCAGAAGGGCTCCACAGGAAAGGAGGAATATCAGAAGAGCCGCTTGGAGCGGGGAGCCGAAGGAGAACTGTCCGGTTCCCGCAGCCCATGCGGATGTGTGCTGTATCCCTCCGATGAGCATGCCGGACAGTGTCCCGCCTGCAAATCCCCTCCATGTCTTCCCGTCACCGAGGAGCCTCCTCCCATCCTTCAACCTCAGACCGGAATCCATGGGCTTGCCGCCACCGAACAGCACGGCGGAAGGATTGGCGACGTAAGCGGGAATCAAGAACCAGAATGCCTGAACGAGGATCAGAGGGATGTCCATCAGGATGGTAATATCATCGGGGCATAAAACCGTAATGAGTGCCCCCCCCAGGACCTCCCATTCTGAGTACGGCTGGTTCGCAGAGTTGATAACCACTACAACACGGTTAAATATCTCTGGACGAAGATTACTGAGAGATGAGTGTAGAGAGGATCGCGACATATATCGATGGATTCGACAAGGCTCTTGGAGGCGGCGTGCCGAAGGGGCACGTAGTGCTCGTGTGTGGTACGCCAGGGACGATGAAAACCTCTCTCACGTTCAGCATCCTCTACAACAACGTGAAGAACAACGGATCGAAGGGTCTCTTCATAGCCCTAGAGGAGGGACATGATTCCCTGAAGGGCGCTATGGAGGACTTGGGAATGAAGAACATCGACGAGCTGGAGCTGTACGTACTAGATGTGGCCAAGATCCGAATGGAGCACAAAGAGGAGGAGCTGACCAAGAACTGGATTGAGATACTGACGAAGTACATCGAGCAGAGGGTCAGAGAAAGCAACTTCGACATGGTTGCCATCGATTCTCTCGCTGCCCTGTACTCTCTGGCACAGCTGACCAACCCCAGAAGGGACCTTTTCCACTTCTTCGGATTCCTTCGCACGCTCGGAGCGACAACGTTCCTCATCTCTGAGATACCGATGGGCTCGGACAGGCTTGTCGCCTATCAAGAAGACTTCCTGTCGGACGGCATCCTATACCTCAGGCAGTATGAGGTCGGGGAGACCGACGTGCAACTGAGGATAAGATGAGTCAAGATGAGGATGACGGACCATGAGCGGGGCTACTTCACGCTAATGAAGTCCGACGAGCATTTCATGGTGACCAGCGCCATCACGGAGTAGTTCTCTCTCCGCGAAGAACCTCTTTGTTTCTTCTACAGGATCATCGGTCCGGTCGAGATTCTCGATCTTTCTCTGGAATGACTTCGCCCTCTTGTCCAGTATCACCGCGACCCCGATGTCGCTCTTTTTCCTGATCAGCCTTCCTATGCACTGAAGAATCCTCCTCGTTGCGGGGGCCTTCATGGCATAATCCCAGCCCTTGTCGAATTTGATATCGAAGTATCTGAGCAGCGACCTCTGCTTGGCGGTGGGTTTCGGATACGGAATTCCGACCAACACGGCCATCTCCAGCTCCTTGTCCGGGAAGTCCAGACCCTCGCTGATCCTCCCGCCCATCACCGCGAACAATACGCCGGAGCCTGTCTTGAAGCCGTCCACGGTCTCCATCAGCTCATCATGCGTTGAATCTCTTCTCTCGACGAACAGGGGTCTTGAGATCGCCTCTTCCATGTCAAGGAACTCCTCCAGCTTGTCGTGACTGGGGAAGAAGACGACGATGTTTCGCGGGATGCTTTGCACGAGGTTCAGGATATGGCTCTTCAGTCGAGGGATGATCTCCTCGCTCGAGCGGAGTTCCTCGTACCTCGTCGTCACATCCTCGACGTACATGACGCGTCTGTTCTCCGAGGGGAACGGACTGGAGAACGTCGCCAAGGTCGTCGACTCGGGCAGACCCAGAGTCTCCTTGTATTGGACAAGTGGTTCGAGCGTCCCCGACATGTGCACCGACGCTTGGCATTCGGCCACCATCTCTCCGATATGCGATGGGTCTAGGCAGTATCCCTCAATCCCGATGGAGTCACCGGCATTGGCGAGCTTGACGTAGGACGATGCGTCCATGGACGTCCAGAAACTGAGAAAGGCACCGAGAGAGAAGATGAATGATCTGGGGAGCTTGCCGTCCTCTTCCATCTTCCGCCTTATGACTTCGCCGTAGCTCATCAGATTGTGGAACAGGGCTTCCAGCTGTATCGATGTCACCGTGAGTTTGTGCATGAGATCCTCTTCGAGCTGATTCGGGGGGAGCATGCCGTCGTCTTCCTCCACGTAGTCTGCTACCAAGTGGAGGACCGTATCGTACAACACATCGCAGAACCCTTTCACTGTTCTTGTCCCGAGCACCTTGACGTCCCCGAACTTCTCTGCCTCCCTCATGGCCAGTCTCAGGGAGTGGAGCGTCAGGCGGGCGGATCGCATGTCCCTCGCGTATTCCGGCAGGTTATGGGCCTCGTCGACGATCAGAATCAGGTCCCTCGTGTCGACTCCCATCCACTCGAGAAAGGCCGATCTGATACCGTAGTCGAAGAAGTAGACGTATGGGCAGGTGACCAGGTGAGCGGAGGGAATGAGGAGTTTGGACGTTTCGTAGGGACATATGCCCAGTCCTATGCATTTGTCAAAGAACTGCTCCATTGTCGGGATCTTCCTCTTGGCCCAATCCTCTATCTCCTTCAGGTCCGCGTTCAGCAGATTGGAGTAGTGCTTGCACCCGCCCCTCTCTCCCCTCACAGTCATGGTCTTCTTGTGACTGCAGTATCTCATCAGCTCCTCGGGGCTACCCTCCCTCAGACGTGGATTGCTCCTGACCGCGAGGCAAGTCGAGTGCCTTCCCTGGAACCCCATGCCAAAGACGCCGCCGATGCGACGCATCTCGACGATGACCTGCCTCTGTTGGGAGTTCGTCCTTACGAGGTACAGGACCTTCTTGCCCTCCGATACCGCGAGCTTCAGCGCCGGATACAGCGCGCATACTGTCTTCCCCGACCCCGTCCCTGACTGCAGGACAATGTGACCTCCTTGGAGGGTTCTTTCGATGGCCTGGATCATGTCCTTCTGATGCTTGCGGTAGCTGTAGGGAAAATGCATCCAATTGAGTGCTGCTGAAGGATTCTATATATGGATGTGAGGGAGGTCGGTGAAACTGGAAGGCCGAAACCATCTACCGCGATATCGCGCTTCTACGTTCAACGATGCCGCTTGACACCGAGTGGTCGCTCAAAGAACTTATGGAGATTGAGTACCGCAACATCAACACAGGCGGATAATCCAGAGGTTCCTCTTACCGTGAACCCTCGTCCCAGAACGCCCGCCTACTCGTTCTCCTTTCTCGTGCCCCAGATGTTCTCCGGAACGTCATCGTATATCGAGAGGTCGTCGTCCGGTAGTATCTCTCTCTGCTCGGCGGACCTCACCAGTTCGAGGATCTTCTCCTTCCGGAAGAGCCAGTAGTGTATCCTCCATTCCCTCCCATCGTAGAGCGTTGTCTCCTCTCTCTCCGTAGTCAGGAGACCGGAGTCCTCGAGCATATAGAAGGCATCCCTGTCCTCAGGTTCCAGGATGTTGTCTATGATCCTTTCGCTATATCCGAAGAAGTTCATCACGCGGTGCGCGATGTCCCTGGCATCCTCGTCCTTCATTCCCTCCCTGTCGATGCTGTTCCTGATGGCTTTGGTGAGGGATTCCACCGTTAGAGTGCCAGCTACGCCTCTACCCAGCTTAGTGTGAATTGCCAATCCTATACCCCGCTTGTGTATATTTGTGAACGAGTCTATATAAACATTTCGGGAGAAAGCCTGGTCGTGATTATCAATCTCCAGAAGAATGTGAGGGAGCCAGCACAGGAAAAGGATAAATCATCACAGATACATTACATAACCAGTCAAGGTCCACTCTGTCGCAGGGGACCGCCGCGCGAAAGGGAGAGGAGGATGCCTGGAAAGACCCTGAGAGACGAGGTCAAGGAGATACAGGCGCAGCTCGCCAAACTGCAGAAGAGACTTGAGTCTCTTGAAGGACTTGAGGAGAGGCCGACTGCAAGGATAAGAACGTACATAGACGGTTTTGATGATCTCATAGGGGGCGGCATCCCTCGAGGACACGTCTGTCTCCTTTCAGGCCCTTCCGGTGCAATGAAGACGTCCATCGCGCTCAACCTGCTGACGCGCAACAGCGAGAACGGCGCTCAGGCGCTCTACATCTCACTTGAGGAGACGAAAGAGAGTTTGCAGGAGACCATGCGATCCATGGGTTTGAGCGAGGATTCGGACTTCATCGTTGACGTGGGAAGGCTGAGAACTGAGCACGAGGACATGGAGGAGACAGGGGACTGGATAGAGGTTCTCAAGGACTTCATCACCAAGAGGAAAAGGTATCGAAAAGTGGACCTCCTAGTCATAGACTCCCTAACGGGCCTTTACTCTTTGGCGGGGCTGGACGAGCCTCATAGAGATCTGTTCCACTTCTTCGCATTTCTGCGGAACCTGGGAACCACGAGCTTGTTCATATTCGACCAGGGAGAGGAGGGAGTGTACCCCAATCGTGAGGATTCCATCGCCGACGGACTGTTTCACGTGGGCTTCCATCGCTTGCAGGACGGTTCGGTCGGGCTCAAACTGAGATGCGCAAAGCTGAGACACACAAAACATTCAATGGATTACCATGAACTCAGATTCGAAAACGGAAGATTCCTCGTGGGGCCTCTGCCTAGTAGCTCCCTCTGAGCTTGTGGCGATCCACCTTGACTCCGCCGGGCGTCGCTATCAGGATGCCTTTGCCGATACCAGCTACGTCCCCGCCGGTGTCACGGGCCACGGACTTCAGCTCGTTCGTTATCCTCTTGAGAGCCAATTCGTCGTTTGCTATCGAGTTATAATCCACAATGAGTATGTTACCGTTATAGACGTGGGCCGTGAGCTCGTTGATGTCCTCATACCTGTAGACCTCGGCCACCTTCACCATCGACTTGACGCCCGTACCGAGTGTCGTCGGAACGTCCTCGAAGGTCATATCACCCAGATCGATGTACTGGTCCGTCTCCTTGACTGCCCCTTCCCTGAATTTCTTAAACGGCTTTTTAATGAAGCTCATCCAATCCCTCTGATGGGGCGGATATCGTGAACCTTCGATATAATAGTATCGTGACTGGAGGGGGAGGAAATCTCCACTGGGTTTTCCCGGGAAAGGAGGACGAGATGTCGACTCGAATCTCGCGTGCTCATGCTAGAATGTGTCCAAGGCCATCATGCAGAAGGCCCCGCCGAAGTCGTACAGCTCGGAGAGCTTCTTGTTGGAGAGCCCTCGCACGAGGGGCGCGACCATGACCCGCCCCCACGTTGTGCGATTGAACTTGTAACCCCTTCTCTCGAACCTCCTCCGTCCTAGCCTCGACGTCTGAAGATAGGTGAGAACATACTTCTCCGCCGCTCCGGCCTCCACCAACGCCATGATTCTGTTAAATGACCTTCCGTTGGAGCACACGATCTCTCTGACAGTGACATCGTCTTCACCAGGTGCTAAGACGACATAGCCCTCCGCCTTGTCATCCTGCACGAACATGATGTTCTCTCGGGTCAGCGGCGAAGTGACGATCTTCTTGTTCAAGAAGGCGCGTTCCCTGACAACAAAACCCAGAAGCCTCCGAGTCCCGTGCCGGTAGATCCTGTCGGTTCTCCTCCAGTCCTTCTTGCGATAGGGGCGCAAGACCGTGTCCTTCGGTTTCCTGGCGACTTTGACGAGCTTCTGGGCAGAGGAGAAGGAGCTGGCGTCGAAGTAGCCGAGCTTGCGGTACATGCCATAGGCAACGAGGTATTCAGTGGTTAAGAGGAAACTGATGCGTATGCCATTATCCCGAAGAACGTCGTGAGCGGCTTCCATGAGGGTAGTGGCAACTCCCTTGCGGGCATTCCCAGGGACGACCGTGACTCCAGCGATCCCGCCCACAGTTTCCTCGCCCTCGCTGGTCCGTGTCCGTATCTTCAGAGGAAGGACCTGTCCGATCGTCCTCCCCCGTTCGATTGCGTACACGCCGACAATGTCCATCCAGCGCTCATCATGCTTCAGATACCTCTTGACGGCTGCCTCTGTAATGGGCCAGCCGAAGGCCTGGAGATTCATTGCCAATACTTCATCGTGATCGGTCTCATCGTAGGATGCAATCCTCATGTGCGATACACAACTTCGCTTCGATATTTATCCATATCCCACAACCTCGAGAACTGGAGCTAAGAATCAAAACCCTTAAGAGAGCCTATCTGCTTCTGGCAGAACCATGTACGACACGATAATCGTCGGTGCCGGTCCAGCGGGACTCACCGCTGGGATTTTTGCCACGTCAAGGAAACTGAGCACGTTGGTCCTGGATGCCAAGGTGGCGGGCGGACAGCTCAAGTTCCTCTACCCAACGAAGGTCATCCATGACTACCCATCCCACCATCACATTGAGGCGAGGAAGCTCGCAGAGCTTCTGGTCGACCACGCGAGAGAAAGCGGGTGCGATATCCATGAGAACGAGGAAGTGAAGATCCTCAAGAGGACGGGCGAGGGGCTGTCGATCACAACCGACAAGGGCAAGTACGAATCGAAAACGGTCATCCTGGCATTGGGCATGGGTCTTTTCGAGCCCAGGAAGCTAGGCGTTCCAGGGGAGGAGGAATTCTACGAGAAGGGCGTCTACTACCGCATCAGAAGCGCGGAATTATTCGCCGGCAAGCACGTCCTCTTCGTCGGCGGGGGAGACACCGCCCTCGAGATGGCCCTTAGCTTGGTAGATGTTGCGGACAAGGTTTACCTGGCGCACAGAAAGAACATGTTCAGGGCGATGGAGACAAACGTTGAGGCCATCGAGAAATCCTCGATAGAGGTTCTCTTCAACACGGAGCTGAAGGAGATACGCGGTGACAACGTCGTCACAGAGGCTGTGGTCTTCAACAACCAGACGGAAGAGGACACAACGCTCCCACTGGAAGTCATTATCGTCAACATAGGGTTCTCTCCGAAGCTCGAGAATGTGCAGGATTGGGGCATAGACCTGGAGAAGAAGTCGATAGTGGTGACCACCGACATGAGGACCTCCATAGAGGGCGTCTTCGCCTGCGGGGACATCGTCTCCTATCCCGGCAAGGACAAGAGGATCGTGACGGGCTGCGGAGAGGCCGCCACGGCAGCGACCTCCGCCTACAAGTACATCAAGAAACCGTACTGGGCCTAGTCCTCGTCTATCTTCCAGATGGCGTCGCCTACGTGATGAAGGGACTCCAGCGCCTTTCCCTTGTCCCTAGACACCATCTCCTTCCCGCTCATCAGCGCAACTCCGACTGCGAGAGGTTGGAGGTTATTCTCGTCCCTCACCCAAGCGAGGTCGCCCTCTGAGATTGCTGGATCCGCATCTACCACGCCTGGGGCCATGACATCGGCCCCGTTGTACACGAACTGGACAGCGCCCATATCCACTGTCACGAACCTGTTGGCGGGATTGTACTCGAGCAGCCCGCGCACAGAGAGGAAAGCCTGCCCTTCGATGATTATCCCCAGAACCTTTCCGCCGACGTAGACGATATCCATATCCTTGAGACTCGCGACATCGATGCTATCGGAGTCCGAGAAGACCGGACAGTCCATGGCCCGCTCGAGGTCCTCCACGATCCTCCGCACTTCCTTCTGGCGAAGCCTATGTCTCTTCCTCGGCCTCACCTTCGTGGTTTCTCCTCCTCCGGAATAGGGCAAGAACTGCGATTGATGCGACGGGGATTATCATATCAGTGAACTCGGGGATGGGTTCGAACTTGATTTTCGTCGAGGAGTCGAACTCCCAGGCTATGTCATTGAGATTGCAGGAATAGATGGAAGTGAGGTTTCCCTTGACGTCGGAATTCGTCGTTATACCAGTCATGGCAGTCCAGGACGTTCCGCCATCTGTCGAATAGTTGCCAGTTATCTGATTGGACGAGTTGATCCACAGTGCGTAGAGGTAGGATGAGCTGGTGTCGAGAGTGATCGTCGGTGACCTTCCCGATTCCGTAGAATTGAGGGTCGTAGTTGACCATCTTCCTGCGTAATTCGCGTCTTTCCCATAACCGGAACTATCGATGTAGACCATGTGAATCTCCGACGAATCGACGACGGCCGAGGGGCCCTTGACTGAGGACCCGCCACTTGAGGTGTCTATGCTGTCCACTCCTTGCCAGCCGCTGGAATCGTGTTTTCTCCCCTCCAAGTAGCCATCAGCATACCAGAGCACATACATGTCCGTGGTGGTCAGCGGAAGGACAATCGGATAGACGAATCCGTTTGACACATCAGAAGAACGCATGATTTGTGGGGTGCTCCAGCTACTGATGTCTTCAGGGCTGTTTGAGTACGTAGCGTTGACATTGAACCCGCTCGACGAGTTGTTAGTTGTCGCGGCAATCCAGACATGCCCCGACGAGTTGACCGCTATATATGCGGCCTTGAATTCCTTATCCAGTCCTGAGACCTCCACTGTCACCGGCGAATCCCAAGATATTGTCGTTCCGGACAAGGTCCCTTTTGCCACAGAGACAGTCTTTGATGGTGTGTCGTTGTCAGCAACCGCGTAGACTGTCGAGTCGCTGGAGTTGTACCATACCGATGCATACTGCACGTCCTCTATGGGGAAGTCATCGGGCGAGACCCACGTCGATCCGTCCGCGCTGTACTCGTAGGAGATGTTGCCCAGTGTAGCATTGTAGTAGAAACTCCAGTAGTATGACCCGTCATAGAATAGTTTCCTCTGGCTCGAGTAGGCCGTGTTCGATAATGAGTTCGATGTTTCTTCCACGACATATATGCTCCTCGTTCCACTCCTCGTGGACCAGTCTGTTGGTTCCCCTATCGAGTCCCCCTCCCAGCTCCAGTCCGTGGTGACAAAGAGAATGTTCGATTCGTTGAGCGGTACCAGGCTTGCCAGGGGCGCTGAGCACTCCAGCTGATGAGTGTTCTTCCTCACCAGGATCGTGGACCAATCGATGAACTTCTCACCGTCCCATTTGCTTAGGAAGCTCAGCTGCGGATTGACCTTGCCGTACTTCCCTCTGATCTCGATCAGGTAATCGTAACGCACCCCGCTGGAGTAGTATCCGAACCAGTCGGACGAGTTGCTGTCTATGTAGATTCTGGTGACGTCCTGTCCTGTCGCTTCGCGGGGCACGAATACGACCCCGCTCGGTGGACCTTCCCCGCCCACCGCTCTGGACTTGGTCTGGGGTGCCGCCGAGCCTCCGAGAATGGTTCCCTGGGTCTTCAGATAGAAATACGCGAAGGCATCGTCCTTGTCCGCAGAGTATTCCGTGATGTCCACGTTCTTGTTCACCAGATCGTCATCGATTCCATCGAAGTTCCTGATGGTCCAGTCACCGAATAGCCCGTCTATCCTCTTCCCTGCCGGTTTGCTGCCGATGTAGGCTCTCGCTGGTTGCCCCTTGATTGTCACCGGGACCCTCTCGCCGTCCATATCGTGAGCGTTCACTTCTGTGAGCTCGAGTTCCCCGAGGTCCTCCAGTGTCGCCGCTGACGTGTCCACGTGAATGTATTCGGTGTAGGTTCTCCCGGCTTCCATCACGAGCGGGAGGAAGCTGAAGGGCTGGATTGAGATGTTCCCGGTCGCTGTGATACTCAACCCTTCGACGATGACGTCCCTGCCGAGGGCAAAGAAGTCCAGCCTGAGGAAAGGTTCGGTCCCGATTCCAAGCAACTCCCCGTCGCTGGACTGTGTGATGACCAGGGACGTGAGCCTGGGCCCGAACTTGACAGAAGTGAAGCACTCGCTTCCGTCGAAGTCGGTCGCGTATATCAGAGCATCGAAGTCCTCGCCTATGTCCATCGAGAAGATGCCGATCTCCATCTTGGACTCGCTGAGCCCGACAGAGGCGCTACCGGCGACCTCCCACGCCGACCAGTTGTATTCCGTCCCTCTGAAGACGGAGAACCGGGACTCGAAGACCTCCCTATCGCCTCCGAACACCTCGATCATGAAATCCGCCCCAATGTCACGCACCCGGTACCCGCTCGAGGTGCTCCTGTCCTCGTCTATGAACACGTAGAACCCATCGATGCCGTCAGGGTCGTCAAGGATCTTGGCAGCGACTTCGACGTAGAAGTAGATATGGTTGCTATCAGAGACCGTGGAGTACTTCCATATGTTCACATTGTCGTTGTACACGACCTGCGCGTCGCCGAATCTCGGGACCTTGTCCCAGTCCTCGAACCTTGAGTCGATCTTGATCGGCGGAACGTACTCCTCCGTTTCCAGAATCATCACGGCTGCGGGGAAGATGAGAAGAAAGAACACGACCAGGCTAAGGCCGATCTTGAGATCCCTCTGGAATATCACACCGAACCGATTCCTCTTCAGGGGGAGCTTCATGTGACCATTGGTGTAGCCCACTCCGTTAACCAAACCCTTCCCATTGACCCTGCCCTTGGTGGCCGTGAGCGTTCCACCATTCACAAGGCCGTTCCCATTCACAAGGCCGTTCATTCCAGGCCTTGAAGTACCACCGTTCACGAAGCCCTTCCTGCCGTCCACTCCCGACGATGCGTTCTCCTTCCTCGAAGAGGGGTGGGAGAGATAGGCCTTCTTGTTCATGGGAGGTCCTCCGGGCTTCGGTAGCCAGTGATAAGTCCCCCGCGCAGAGAGATGACGACGAGGGCAGTGCCGATGACAAGGACCGCGATGCCTGCCATCATGAACAGCGTGTTCAACCAGCCAAATGCATCATAGGCTTCACCGATGATGGGGATATTGTATCTGTCGTGAGCAATGGAACCGAGAGAGAGGACTGGCCCTCCCACGACGATAAGCACAGCGCCGAGATAGAATAGGGCCCTGTCTCTAGCGAGCCGGGATCGGGAGATTTCCGAGACCTCGCTTGGTGTCATGGTGATACATCCGTCCAATCATGGCTGGCGATAAATAGCTAACGCCTCAATTATCAGATAGCCCTGGGTCCGCGTGTTCTAATTCCCCCTTCTTGCCCTCACTGGCTCCCACAGGACTCGTGTCCAGCTTCATCGCGCGCTCCATACACACATCGGCGTCCTTCTTTCGTCCGAGGGCGTCCAGAGCTTCTCCCTTGCGAAGCCAGGCCTCGGCATAATCCTCATTGATCGCGAGGGCGGAATCGAAGTACTCGAGGGCCTTCCCATTATGACCCAACTTCGCCAGAAGCTCCCCTTTCTCGGTCCAGTAGACCTCGGAATCTCCGTTCAGCCCTAAGGCTATATCCAACGCACGCACGGCCCCCTTGAAATCTCCGGTCACGCTGAGAAGGGAGGCCTTTCGATGCCACAATAGATCGTTCTTCGCTTCGATGCGGAGGGCCTTGTCGAGGGCTTCAAGCGCACCTGCCAGATCATCTTTCTTCTCAAGCACATAGGACTTGACCGAGATGTGCTTCGGGTCGAGGTTGATTGCATCGTTCGCGGTTCCAATCGCTTCATCGAAGCGTCCCAGGTCGGCGAGGAGCCTGGCTTTCAGCAGCAGCATATCCTCAGAAGTCTCTTCCTCTACCAGGCGCCCGCACACGTCAAGGGCCTCCTCCTTCCGGCCGAGCACGTCGAGCGCCGTCGCCAGTGCACGGAGTATGTCCGAGGACTCGATGTCGTTGTCGATTGCTCTCTCACAGGTGGAGACGACGTCGTTGAGATCTCCCAAATCGGTGAGGGCCTTCGCCTTCCACTCGTAAGCTTCCCTGTCCTCTCTTATTTCCAGGAGTGCGTCGAAGCACATGATCGCCTCCTCATAAACTCCAAGTCTATGAAGCAGCTTCCCCTTCTCCAGGAGCGCATGGCGCGTATGCTGTTCCGCTCCGATCGCGAGATCCAAGCAGCGAAGGGCTTCGGAGAAGCAGAAATCCGCCTCATCGTAGTTGCCCATCTTGGCCATTACCCCTCCCCTGAGGGCCCAGGCCTCATCGAAGGTTGGATTGAGGATGAGTGAGTTGTTGAGCGCGTCCCTTGCCTCCTCCAGGCGGTTCATGTCGAGTAGGACATCCGCCTTTGCGAGCCATGCGTGATCGTAGTTCGGGTTCAGCTCCAGGGACTGGTCGATCAGCTCGAGGCCTTCCTCCAGCTTGCCCATCTTGGCCATAGAGTACCCCTTCGCATAGAGCGCATAGTCGAAATCCGGCTTTATCTTGAGCGACTTGTCGCATGATAGCAAGCCCTTCTTCTACACCTAACCCTTTCTTAATTCCTTCTTCAAGGATTTTCTTCTCCTCTAGACGATCAATGTATTGATCATCAAATACTTGAAGCATAATAAAATTAACATAAGCCTTTCTAACGTCTTCTGAAACTGCCATAACAGATGCTCCTGTGCAAATTGAGATGATTTATCAGGGATGCAAGGTTGCCTTGCTTCCCAATAGTTTCCAATTAACAATTA